>NZ_QROG01000002.1:0-115342 GCF_003474585.1 Collinsella sp. AF39-11AT
GCCTATGCCGGAATCTCTCCCACAGAAACCACCGAAGAGCCTAAAAAGAGCATCCGCGCCCGGGCGCGCAAGGCCCGCAAGCACAAGGATGGTTTGCTGATGGTGCCGGTCTACTTTGTCGATCGTCCGGCGACAGACAGCCGCGATGGCGAGCAGGTGCGCATTGCCGTAAACGGCCAGACGGGCCGCGCGGCCGCGGTGGTGTTTAGCGACAAGCGCGAGACGCATGTGGTGGCGCCACTCAACCCGAGCCTGCATCTGTCCGGTGAAAGCACTGTGCATGCCACGCCCATCGAGGTCAAATACGTTAAATCACCCTTCCTATATCAGATCGTGCGCCGTGGAGGCGGCGAGCAACCGCGCCAGGTTACAGCCGCCGTCGAGGGTTCCTACCGAGAAGAGAAGCCCAAGCGCCGTGGTCTTCTGGGTGCGCTATTTGGGAAGTAGGGAGTAGTGCCGGGGTGTCGGGCTGCATCACAAGGTCATTAGATGAATTTAAAAGTGCTGGGAACGTGCTAACATTGCCGATAGCCTTAATCTTGCAAAAGCGGAGGTCGGATTATGGGTTTTGCCGATCAGCAGCTTCAGATTCAGATACCGTATTCTCCTGACGACACGTTTAATGCCTTGAAGGCAGCTATGGAAAAGCTACCTAAAGTAAAAGTTGATAGCGCATCGCCCACAACAAGAACAGTTGCAGCCGAGATTGGTATGAGCCTTTGGTCCTGGGGTGAAAATGTCAGTATTTCGGTTGTTCCAGTTGAAGGTGGATCTGGCGTTACTGTCAACTCGTCATCTAAGGTCAGGACAAACGTACTAAACGGGGGCAAAAATGCAAAGAATATTGCCGAGATAGTCGATGCCCTATCGAAGGAGCTCGAGCAGTATCCGCAGGTTTCACAGACTATTGAGACGCTGGTGGATAGTGGTGATGTAGTTGCAAGGCCCGAGAGACTTGCAGCGCTGCGTGATAGTGGAGTACTTACCGAGGAAGAGTTTGCTGCAGAAAAGGCGAAAATCCTTTCGTAGTTAGACACGATGGTTGGATTTGCATTCTGGTATTGAACTTGTTTATACCAGGCTGAAAACATCGTGTGGAATAAAAGTGCGCAGTAGCCTCGCCTTATACAGCAATAGGGACCTCTTTGGGGCGTCCCGCCTTTGGTGCGTCGGCGAGTCGTGCCTCGATGGAAGCTTTGGACACCATTCGCTTGGTGCCATCCTTCCATGAATCCAACAGTTCAGCATTTATCAGTTGCGATACTCTTGCCGAGCTAACGCCAAGCATGCGCGCGGCATCCGCTGCGGTGACGGCGGGGGTATCGTTGAGTTCGCAACTGACGGCCACGGCGATAATTTTGCCACCGTGCTGCGGCTCGTGGCCAAAGTCCGGCGCAGGCAGGTCGACGCCACCCATAAGGTGATCGTCGACCATACATGCGAGAAAATCAGCGGCGCTTTCGACGGCGTCGTTTAGGTCGGAGCCGAACGTCCCACCTCCGCCCAGCGAGCCACATGGCACAGCGTCGACGACGCCGTCCGAATCAAAGACTCGAATTCCCATGTCACCTAGCGCCTTCGTGCGGGATTCCCGAAGTGACTAAAATGTGACCATAGAGGCAGTTTTAGCGAACCCCATGGGAGTGACACGCATGGACAACAACACCTTGCTGTTTCAGGACAAGGGTTCGGGTAGGTTTAAAGACGTCAAGATCTACCCTAACCGTATCGAGGTGCTCAAGAAGGGCGCTTTCGGCGGCAAGCACACCGAGATTGTCTACCTTAAGGACATCACGGGCGTCAATAGAATCAAAGGCCGCGATGTTTTTCTGCGTAACAGGCTGTTGACTGCTTGCGTCTTTAGCCTGAGCAGCCGTGCGAAGGCCCAGGAGTTTGTTAACGTGCTGAATATGGTGATGTAGCCTATGGCGGCGTTCGGGCCAAGGTAAAAATTGGGGGCACAGAACGGTGTCCTGCGCCCCTCGTCGGGTCGATGTGTCCAAAAGGGTCGGCTTGCCTATTCGCTAGCGCCTTCGCTGTCTTCGCGATCGTTGGCAAGCATTGCCGCGCCGGCGACCGTTGTCGCCACGGCGGCAGCGGCGAGCCCGGCGACGATGCCAGAGCCGTCGCCCGTGCCGGCGAGCTTCTCGCCCGATTCCTTGCTCTTGTTGCCCTTGCCGTTCTTGTTGGCGCTGCCCGCGTTGGTGCCGGTGCCGGTGTTGCCTGCACCGTCCGCGTTGCCCGAAGTCGTCACAGTAAAGCTTGCGGCTCCGTCGGTGGCGAGCGTGTAGTTTTGCGCCGCGTCGCCCAACAGGCCTTTCGCACGCACCCAATACGTCCCCGCGGCAAATGCCTCATCCTCGGCCATTGCCGTGCCCGGAGCGCCGTTTGCATCGTGCATAAACTCGAGCTGGGCGGTGCAGGCATCGCCTTCGAGCTTGCCGTCGAGCGGCGCCGCGATCTTTGCGCGCACGTCCTCGCCGGCCTTAAGGCCCTCGAGCCCTTCAAAGTGGGGCGTCAATGCGCGCGGGTCGATATCGATGGGCACGGAACCCTGCAGTTCCGTAACGGTCTCGTTGCCCAGGGCGTCGACATCCACGTATTCGATAGCAAACGTGTTGCCCGAAGCTGCCACGTTGAGTACGTTACTGCTGTCGACAAGGCGGAAACGACCCTCGCCAACGGTCTTTCCATCCCGGAGTGAGGCATCGCTCAACGAGTCGCCGTATGTCATGCGCATACGGGTCGGGAGGTAGTACGAAACGGTCTGCTTGTGCTTCGCATCGTAATTGCGCTGGTAGATGCTTCGGGCCAGTGCCGCATCAACAAAGTCGGACGCAATGATGCCAATGTGCTTGAGGCAGTCCTCCTTTGTGCTCTCATTTCCGGTGCTGTTTATATACTGGCTCTTGTATAGATGCTCGTTGACCACTCGTGCTGCGGTAAAAGGATTGCTTCCTTGCTTGTAGTTCGTGCAGCTGGTGTAGTTGATACACCAGCTGTGCTCCAGGACCTTTACCTTGGCCCCGTCATTGTCCTCGACGTCCACCATGATGCGGGCGAGCTTGGTTGTCTCCTGCAGCGCCATATCGACCCAGCCGATTTTGTCGGTTCCTGTGCATTCGTAATGGTCCTGGGCGTATACCTTGGTGCAATAGGGCTCTTCGTCACCCGTTTTCCCCACGGCTTCAAAGCCCCGCTCGTCTCGAACGAGACACATGGAGGTGCTGTCGGTGTGTGCTGCGATTTTGTCGTCCCATTGGGTGAGGTCGAGGCCCCATGTGTGGCTGCTTACGCTGTTGCCGGCGAGCCCAAACCGACGCAGCAGGACGATCTTTCCGCGCACCTCGCCCAGCGTGGGGATGCGACTCGATGTGTAGAACAGGTCGGGGTTCTCATCCAAAACCTTGCCAAAGGCCGTCGTGAGGCTTTCGTTGGTAGCCTCGCCATTGCCCCGCGACACGAGCATGATGAGCGCTTCTGTCGGGTTTTCGCTCAAAAACGTATTGAAGTACCCGATGACATCGGAGAGATGCATAAAGTTCCCGTCTTTTTTGAGCAGGTAACAAGCTCCGTGGTCGATGCCGGGGTCGCCGTTCTCGTCGTTCTTTCCAAGTCGGATATCAAAGTAGCGAATGCCTTCGAGCAACTGCGTGGGGATGTAATCCTGCTGGCATTTTGCTTGGGAGGATTGGGGCTCGGTGTCATTGTCCACGCTGCAGGTGCCCGAATCGTGCGTGCCCGGGATGCTCAGTTCGTCGAGGAACTTGCTGTTGTCGACGTATTTCATCCAACAGGGCCCGTCGACGTAGCTGCTGTACGTGATCCAGTCGAGGCTGCTAACCGTGGCATCGTTCTTTTTCATATCGTAACCGATAAGTTCGAGCTCCCACGGAATGCTCTTACTCTTATGGCAGATCTTATTGTTGTCCTGGTCTTTGCCGTCCGATTCTATTGCCAGGTACTTAATGTCTTTTTTCTCGGTTTCTTTCTCGACCGTGCGGTCTCGGATGATATAGGTTCCGTTTGACTGGCGTTTAAACGCAAAAGCGCGGCTGGGCTTGTCGTCATACTCGCCACTCCATACGTGGATGACCTTTCCATCTTTGTCCGAGTCGTCGTCGACCGACCAAATGCTGTAGCCCGTCTTTTTATGCTCTTCGAAATTGAGCAAGGTGCGGATAGCATACCAGTTTGTATCGTCATTCTTGGTCGTTACGTTCTCAAGGATGAGCTTGTTGGACGTACCGTCATTAAACAGGTGGCAGACGTTGCCGCGAACGTTGCCGTCTTGGTTGACGCTCGCGGTGCGAAAATAGCCCGCGGGGCGAAGGCGAATGACGAAATTACCGAGGTGCTCCGCCGGTTTGGGCGTGTCGTCTGCAAATGCCGCTCGCAGGGGAATGCCCGGTGCCGCGGTTTCTGGCAGGCTTGCAAGCGGCGACAGCGCCGCAAGACCTAAGCCCAGCGTAAATGCTCGGCGGCTGATGGCATGGTGTTCGGTCATAACTCCTCCATTCGCAGCGTGCGGCTGTACGCTCGTTTTGGACACTATACTGCCCGGATGTCTAAACGTGTTGGCTTAATTGTCTGCGCGGTGCTATTAATCGGCGGGCGGACGCGTTGGGGCGCTTGTCTATTTGTGTTGCTACCGCGCTGGGGGTGGTTTTGCCGTCCGGCACCCTCGCGTTCGCCGGCTATCGGCATAAGAAAGGGAGGGCCGGCGAGCCGATCCTCCCTTAGTACGAAACGCTGGGGCACCGCCGCTTGTTGGCGCTGCGCTCGTGTTTTTCGTTGCGCTCGCGAGTCGCTTAGCGCTTAATCTCGATATCGTCGAGCTTAACATCCATGGCCTCGGTCTTGGCCTTGGCGATATCATCGGCAAATTCCAGAGACTTCATCATGGTTTCGACGGCATCCTTGTGCTCCTCGACGTTGTCGATGCGCACGTAGACGCTGCCGCCGCCTGCTTCGGTGAAGTACTCAGTCGTCACGCCGCCCGAGTGTGTATAGGAAGCGTTGCGCCAAGTCTTGCCGTTGTACTTGACGGGGTCATTCTCGGTCCACTCAAAGCTGGCATTCCACTTTGCCTCGTAGTCGAACAGCTCGTCGGCGTTCTTGTCAGGATCGAAGACGGGGATGAAGCGATCGCTGGCGTGCTCGCTCTCGGTGAACTTAAACTGGGCCCTGTCGGCGGTATCGCCTGCGACGTCGGTGACCTCGACGCCCTCGGGGACCTCGACCTTAAACCAGATGAAGTCGGTCCTCATATCCACGGCTGGCTTTTCCGCACCGCCACCGCTGCCGGTAGCTCCACCGCTTCCGCCACAGCCCACCAGGGCAACTGCGGCAAAGAGACTCATGCAGAGGGTGAGAATCGCAAAGGCCTTCTTTTTCATGGTCGTGTCCTCCTCGATCTGTAACCGCCCATGGATTACCTGCCTTTACTGTACGCGCGGACGGCTCGCTAGGGTGGGCCATGTGTCCCATTCTGGGTGCCGGATTTGCGCCGTTAAGTGGCAATATGCGCGGGCGCAAAAGAGGGGAGGGCCGGTGCCGACGCCTATCGTTCGTCATAGAAATCCGCGATGGCCAGGTGTGCTGACGCTTATGTGCTTATGGGCTAGACTTAGCATCATTACGTGTTTGATGCGGTTGGCCGGCGGTTGCCGCCCGACCGATCTATATGACTTGAAGGTGCATGCGTATGAGCCAAGAGATGATGGACAAGACCTGTCGCGGGTTTGCCGAGGCGCTGGCCGCGCGCGAGCCGGTTCCCGGCGGTGGCAGCGCGAGCGCCTTTGTGGGCGCGCTGGGCGCCTCGCTGTGTGGAATGGTTGCCCGCTACGGTGCGACCAATCCCGCGCTTGCTGATCGTGCGGATGACCTGACGCGCGCGTTTGCCCAGGCTGATGAGCTGGCCCAGGAGCTTGTCGAGTTGGTTTCCGAGGACGTTCGTGCCTACAGGCGGGTGTCCGCGGCGTACGGTATTCCGCGTGACGATCCGGCTCGAGCGACCGCGATTCAGGATGCGCTGCATGTGGCAGCCATGCCGCCGTATCGCATTATGGATGCCTGCGGGCGCGCACTGGCGCTGCTCGAGGACATGGCCGATAAGGGTTCGCGTCAGCTGCTGTCCGATGTGGCGTGCGGCGCCGTGTTCTGCCGTGCCGCTATGCAGGGCGCGAGTTTGACGCTCTTTGCGAACACCACGTCTATGAAGGATCGCGCTCGTGCTGAGGAGCTCGAGACGGCGTGTGATGAGTTGCTCGACACATGGTTGCCGCGCGCCGATGCGCTGGCGCGCCGCGCCTCCGACGCTGCAAGGAAGAGGGGATAGCCATGGCTGAACTGCTGAAGGGTGCTCCCGTTGCTCGCGCTTTGACCGTGGAACATGCTGCTCGCTGCGCAGCCCTGCGCGAGCGCGGCGTTGTTCCGACGCTGGCCATCGTGCGTGTGGGCGAGCGCGAGGACGACCTGTCCTACGAGCGCGGCGCCCTCAAGCGCTGCGAAAAGGTTGGCATTGAGGCTCGCCGCATTTTGCTTCCCGCCGATGTTTTGCAGGACGAGTTGTTGGCCGCCATCGAGGACATCAATGCCGACCCCGCTGTTCATGGCTGCCTGATGTTTCGTCCGTTGCCCGCTGGGCTTGACGAGGATGCGGTTGCCGCGGCACTCGATCCCGCCAAGGATGTTGACTCCATGACGCCGGCCTCGCTGCTTACCACGCTTTCGGGGCGAGGCGAGGGCTTTGCTCCCTGCACGGCCGAGGCTGTGTTGGCGTTGCTGGACCATTACGACGTTGAGCTGGATGGGGCCAAGGTCGCGGTCGTCGGTCGATCGCTGGTGATTGGCCGTCCCGTTGCCGCCATGCTTACGGCTCGCAATGCCACGGTAACGACGTGCCATACGCATACGCGTGACTTGACTGCCGAGTGCCGTGCGGCTGATATTATGGTTGCGGCCGTTGGACGCGCGCGCACGATTGGCGCGGATGCGGTTCGCGATGGCCAGACGATTATCGATGTTGGCATTAATTGGGACGAGGCCGCTGGCAAGCTGGTCGGGGACGTTGATTTTGATGCTGCAGAGCCGGTTGTTGGTGCCATTACTCCCGTGCCGGGCGGCGTGGGGGCTGTGACCACCGCGATTCTCGCCAAGCACGTGATTGAGGCGGCGGAGCGCGCATCGAAATAGGCGTTTTTGACCACAGAGGTTGCCGAGGTCGCGGTTTCGCCCTTTTTGTGCCGAAGCGATACACTGTTGCCGTTTGATTTCTTCGCTCAAGGAGGATGCGCATGCCGTGCACAACGATTTTGGTTGGTAAGAACGCGAGCTACGACGGGTCGACCCTGGTCGCGCGTAACGAGGACTCGTCCAACGGGGTGTTTGAGCCCAAGCGTATGCGCGTGGTGCA
This sequence comes from Collinsella sp. AF39-11AT, assembly GCF_003474585.1. NCBI lineage: Bacteria > Bacillati > Actinomycetota > Coriobacteriia > Coriobacteriales > Coriobacteriaceae > Collinsella > Collinsella sp. AF39-11AT. The sequence continues at coordinate 7,418 of NZ_QROG01000002.1, forward strand.
TCCCGACGAACAGCCGCGCGTCTACACGAGCGTCCTGAGTCACCTGACCGTTGAACTGCCCGATAACCCCATGCGCTACACGAGCGTCCCCGATGTTGTCCCGGGCCACGGCATCTGGGCCGAGGCCGGTTTCAACGAGCTCAATGTGGGCATGTCCGCAACCGAGACGCTCACCACCAACGAGCGCGTTCGCGGCGCCGACCCGCTCGTCGACTACGTGCCCGCCAAGGGCAACGAGGACGAGGACGGCTATGTTCCGGCGCAGCCCGGCGGTCTGGGCGAGGAGGACATGGTGACCCTGGTGCTGCCATATGCCAAATCCGCCCGCGACGGCGTACGCATTCTGGGTGACCTGCTCGAGCGTTATGGCACCTACGAGAACAACGGCATCGCCTTTAGCGACGTGGACGAGATCTGGTGGCTCGAGACCATCGGCGGTCACCACTGGATCGCCAAGCGCGTGCCTGACGACGCCTATGTGACCATGCCCAACCAGCTGGGTATCGACAGCTTTGACCTGGATGACGCCGAGGGCGCCCAGGCCGATCACATGTGCTCCGCCGACCTGCGCGCTTGGATGGCCGAGTGGCATCTGGACCTGACGCTGGGCGTCGAGGGCGACGGTCCGGCCGCGGTCTTCAACCCGCGCGAGGCCTTTGGCTCGCACAGCGACAGCGACCACGTCTACAACACGCCGCGCGCCTGGTATATGCAGCGCTGCCTTAACCCCAGCGATGTGTGGGACGGTCCCGAGGCCGACTACACGCCCGAGAGCGACGATATTCCCTGGAGCCGCGTGCCCGAGCGCAAGGTGACCATCGAGGACATCAAGTACGTACTCTCGAGCCACTACCAGGGCACGGAGTACGACTGCTACGGCAGCAAGGGCACGCCCGCCACGCGTGGCGCCTATCGCCCCATCGGCATCAACCGCAACAGCCAGCTCGCTGTGCTGCAGCTGCGCCCCTATGCGCATCCGGCCTACCGCGCCGTGCAGTGGATGGCCTTTGGCTCCAACTCGTTTAACGCGCTGGTTCCGCTGTACGCCAACGTCGAGACCATGCCCGAGCACTTTGCCGACACGCAGGCTCGCGTGACGTCCGAAAACTTCTACTGGGCCAACCGCCTGATCGGCGCGCTGGCCGACGTCCGCTTCCATGAGTGCGGCCGCGCAGTCGAGGATTATCAGGAGAAGGTCGGCGGCATGGGCCACAAGCAGATTCATGACGTCGACGCCGCCGTAGCTACCCTGCCCGAGGCCGAGGTGCCTGCCGAGCTCGCCCGCGCCAACGAGGAGTTTGCCGAGCGTGTTCGTGTAGAAACCGATGCCCTGTTGGGCAAGGTGCTCTATACCACGAGCTGCGCCATGAAGAACTCTTTCGCGATGAACGACAACGTGAGGTAGGGATCTCCCGTCGATCGAATAGCGCTAAAACGCTTTGTCGCTTTCACTCAATCTTGGGTACAAGAACGCCAATGCAGTTGTTTGTGATTGGAGACAACCATGGTTATGAAACTCGATCAGCTTGTTAACGGCGCCATCAACGTGGGCTTCGGCGCCGCCGCCGTTGCCATCGAGGGTAGCAAGAAGGTCCTCGACGACCTCAACACCAAGGGTGAGCAGGTGCGCAAGGACGCAGGTGCTCCCGATATCGCCCGCAGTGTGTCCGACATGTTCGAGCAGGCCGGTGGCACCATCTCCGACCTGACCGAGCGTCTGGGTATGCAGGGCGAGACCGCGGCCCAGCGCGTGCTTGACGAGCTCATTCTGGCTCGCGTCCGCGTCATGACCGCCCCCGAGCGCACGGCCTTCCTGGCCCATGTGCGCGACATCGTCGATTCAGTCGAGGACAACGTGACCTCGGTGCCCGTCGAGTCCGTTGAGCCCGACGATGCGAAGGATACCGAAGAGGCCGAGTAGCAGCGCAGATGGCAGATTCCACCACCGATTACAACAATCTAGATCCCTTGGGTGACGAGGCGGCGGTTGTCGATGAGGTCGATGCCGCCGTCTCGGGCGCTCGCAAGAAGCCGCGCGCTGTCGATATGGTCCCCGAGGAGCCCGACGCGATGGCGCCGGATGAAGAATACCAGCTCACGCCGGCGGGTCGCCGCGAGCGCATCGGGCAGATTGTTCGCCTGGTCAAAAAGTACCGCGTGTGGGACAACCTCACGCCGGTTCGTTTGCGCCGCCTGCTCGAGGAACTCGGCCCCATGTTCGTCAAGATGGGGCAGATTCTGGCTAACCGGTCCGAGATTCTGCCGCAACGCTTTTGCGACGAGCTGCGTCGTCTGCGCTCCGACGTGGAGCCGGTGCCGTACGAGGTCGTACTCAGTTGTCTGGAAGAAGAATACGGCCTGCGCCTGGGGGAGATGTTCGACGCGATCGATCCCAACCCGCTTGGTAGCGCATCGCTCGCGCAGGTGCACCGCGCTCGCCTGGTGACGGGCGAGGACGTGGCCGTTAAGGTGCAGCGCCCCGGTGCGCAGCAGGTTATGGCACAGGACATCGATATCATCCGCTCGGTTGTGCGTATCGTTTCCAAGTTCGTCAACACCGATCAATTCGTTGACCTGCACGGCGTAGTCGAGGAGTTGTGGACCTCGTTTCGCGAGGAGACCAACTTTTTGGCCGAGGCCAAAAACCTCAACGACTTCTACGAGTTCCATAAGAGCGTTCATGGCGTGGGGTGCCCTAAATCCTATCTGGACCTGTGCACTGAGCACGTGGTGGTCATGGATTACGTCGACGGCATTTCGATCGCCGATCCTGAACGCTTGGTGGCCGAGGGCTATGACTTGGAAAAGATCGGTGCTGCAATCGTCGAGGACTACTCGACGCAGGTGCTCGACGACGGCTTTTTCCATGCCGACCCGCATGCGGGAAACATCATCCTCAAGGACGGCATTGTCTACTTTATCGACTTGGGCATGGTCGGACGCATGTCGAGCCACGATCGTGGCATCGTCAAGGACATGATTTTCGCCGTGGCCGAGGGCGACGTGCCCAAGCTCAAGGATTCGCTCATGCGCTTTGCCGTGACGCGTGGCGATTCGGGCGAGCTCGATCATTCGGCCTTTTTGTCCGATTTGGACTTTATCGTGGCTGACTTTGCGGGCCTTGACCTGAAGGACCTTGATATCGGCGAGTTTTTGACCTCGCTGCTCAATCTGGCGCGCAAAAATGACGTTGAGCTGCCGAGTGTGGTCACGATGTTCGCCCGCGGCATGGTGACGCTCGAGGGCCTGCTGACCGAGTACATGCCCAACGTCAACATGATCCAGATCATCCAGACGCACATCAAAAACGAGAAGAGCACCTATGTGCGCGTCCGCGAAATGGGGCGCGATCTTGCCGCGAGCAGCTATCGCGCAGCAAAAGGCTCGCTCGAGGCGGCCGAGTATCTGGGCTTGGCATCGCGCATGCTCACGCGCGGCCAGCTTAAGGTGAACACGCAGATCATGAGCAGCGATAAGGCGCTGCGACAGCTGGGTGGAATTATCGACCGCATGTCGATGGCAATTGTGATTGCCGGCCTGTTTATCGGCTCGTCGGTGGTGTACTACGCGCGCATCGAGCCGGTTGTGTTTGGTATCCCGGTCATTGGCTTTATGGGCTACGTCAGCGCACTGGTGCTGGCGCTTATGCTGGGCCGCAATATCTGGCTCAACAGTCACGGCGGCAAGCACTAGAGGCCGCGACCGTCACCGCATTTTCCTATCGCAAACAATAGCTTTTACCTTGGGCTTCGCCTGCGTGCGAGGCCCTTTTGCGTGATACCATTTTGACGGTAACAATCGATGGCCTAGATGGTGGTGCGGAGACGCATGAATACGCGGTTTACCTGCGCGTTTGGGAGAATTGGGATGCAAGTCCCCGGCTGTACCAGTAACCGTAATTCCTCTTGGCTCGGGATGTTCGCGTCGCAGATCGGACGACGTGCCCGAGTCGTTAAGGTTAAGTCGGATCGCCTCCCATCTTGCATGCGGCTGCGGCGTATGCCGCCGGTGTGCATAGGGCTCTGGAGGGAAGGGGGACCCCGGTGGGGGAACTCGAGCGCAACATGCGCGATGACGTGGGGCAACCTCAAGGCAACGCTCCAAGTACAGACAATGGGAGGCAAATGGATATGTTTGTGGACGAGCGCCAGCGCGTCTCGTGGCGTCGTCATGGAGCGATTGCCCGTGGCGTAGCCAAGCGCGGTCTGGTGGCGTTCCTGGCTTTTGCCATGGCTTTTGGCACCACGCCGGCGCAACTTTGGGCCGAGGGCGCCGAGGGCATTGCCGAGGCTGTGGCCCAGGCTGCGACGGGCGGCGAGGGCGCGGCGGCCGACGATGACGCTGCTGCCGGCACCGGCGCGAACAGTGCGGCGGCGAGCGCTGCTGCCGATGACGCCGGCGCAGATCAGGGCGCAACTGCGAGTGCCGCGAATGGCAATGGCACCGCTGCAGACAACGCGACTGAGTCCGAGAACTCCGCTGCGGCGTCTGCTGCTTCGGAGCAGAAGAACGCCGTTGCCGCCGCGTCCGCCACAACGCTTTCGAGCGAGGCCAAGGTCTTCATCCAGGACACCAAGGATAAGGACAACTCCTATTCCACGAAGTCGGGCGCGCTCAGCGCGGGCGATACGCTCTGGGCAAATATGTACGATGAGGTCGAGGACGACTGGTACGGCACTTCGACTGAGTCCGTTGCCAATCCCGGCACCTGGACTTACACCTGGCTCGCCGGCACGACCAGGGCCAGCAGCAATGTCGCCGACTACACCGAGGTCGTAGGCCACGAGCAGTCGCTCACCGTCAGCGCCGCGATGGAAGGCAAATACTTCATCTGCAAGGTAACGGTTGATGGCAAGGATTACTTCGGCCCCTCGGTTTCGTACGGCTCGGGCATTAACCCCAACTACATCCCCGGCCCCGTGCTGGGCGCCGGCCAAATGGAGCTTTACAGCGTCAAGCTGAGTAGCGACGTGCCGAGCATAGGCGATACCCTGACGGCGACTCCGTACAAGGATTGGTCGAGCCCCGCGGGGTCTGACGCCAAGGTCACCTACACCTGGTCCGCTTCCACCTCTTCCTCCTCGGGCTTTACCAAGATCGAGGGCGAGACGGGCGCTACGCTCGTGGTGGGCGACGACCTCGAGGGCAAGTACATTAAGGTTGAGGCCACTGCCGGCGTCAACACGGTGAGCAAGACCACTTCCAGCAAGGTCAAACAGGCCGGTGCGGTCGAGATTTCGGCCGTGTCCATCATCAATACCAAGGACAACACGAGCGTCTTTGCGGTGGGGGATACCGCTAAGGCTCGCGCCAAGGAGAAGGGCGGCGCGTACGGCGCGTTCGTCGACGCAAGCAAGCTCAACTATCAGTGGCAGTGCTCTGACACCAAGAGTGGCACGTATACCGACATTGCGGGTGCCACGGGGGAGACCCTCGAGCTAACCGACGCTTTGGGCGGCAAGTACCTCAAGTGCAAGGTGTCCTCGAAGATCGGCTCTTCGAGCTTGACCAACTCGACGGGCGCTCTCGTTGCGGCTACCGGTTCAATTAATGTCACGAGCGTGACTATGAGCCCGACTTCGGGCAAAGTCGAGGTTGGTTCCACGATTACGGCGACCGCCAAGGCGGGCTCCACCGACGTTACCTCCGACTCGCATGTCACGTGGCAGTGGTACAAGGGCAAGTCGAATACCGCCAACTCGTGCAACACGCCTATCGAGGGTGAGACCGGTAACACCCTGACGGTGACCGCCGCCCTTAAGGGCTGGTACGTCGTGGCCAAGGCCAACGGCGGCTATGGCGAGCAGAAGCCGTACTATGCGGCGGGTCCTGTCTCCGTCGCTGGCCAAGTTGAGCTTTACGACGTGCAGTTCGAGGGCTCTCCCGCCACCAACGGCGTACGTGTGGGTGATACGCTCAAGACTAAGGTGCGCAAAAAGGACGGCTCCAACTATCACTATATCGACCGCACCGATAACGTGACCTACCAGTGGCAGTATGCAAACAGCAGCTCGAGCTACGACTCCGCCTATACCGATATCCCCGGTGCTACCAAGGCCACCTATACCGTTGATGCCGCCTATGCCGGCAAGTATCTGCGCGTGAAGGTGACGAGCGAAAACACCGTTTCCAGCACGCAGAAGAAGAGCTCCTACGGCGGCACGCAGTCCGTTGCCCCGCTCGGCCCCGTGACGCTTAAGGGCCAGTACAAGCTGGCGGGCATTGAGCTTGCCGATAAGAACGTTACGCTCAGCGTGGGCTCAAAGATCACACCGAGCGTGCAGGTTCCGGGTAGCTGGTCGGGCTCGACCAAGGACGTGCCCGAGGATGCCGAACTCACCATGGCGTGGTATGCCAAGGGCGAGGGCGATGCCGATTGGACCGAGCTCACCGACGGCATCGATACGACCGATGGCAGCCTGACTCTTACGGATGCGCTTGTCGGCAAGAAGATCAAGGTTACGGCGAGCGCTCTCGACAACACGGTTGAATGGGTTTCGTCGGACAGCGTTACCGCGGCGGGGGAGTATAACCTGCTGCGCGTGACCACTACGCCGCAGATCAATAGCGATTCGACCCATCTCGTCTCGGGCGATAGCGTCAAGGCGACGGCGCAGGCCAAGCGCGCCGACGGTTCGGCCACCAACGGTATCGATGTCACCGACCAGGCGACTGTTGCCTGGTATGCGGCCGACGACGCGAAGACTCCGGCGGCCGACTGGACGCTGCTGCCCGATATGTCGGGCGCCGAGGCGACGGTCTCGGCATCTGCTGCTGGCAAGTATCTGAAGGCTGTCGCCACGAGCGGTAGCTCGACGGTCGAGCTCGTCTCCGCCAACAAGGTTATCGCCGCGGGTTCGCTCGAGGCTGCAGTCCAAAAGCTCAACGATGCCAATAAGCAGATCGTTGTTGATTACAGCGCCAAGGGCGGCAACGTCAACGATGTTCTGAAGGCGCAGCTTGCCGATCTGGGATTTACCGACGTTGACGTTAGGGTCTCCGAGGGCGGCGTTGCCTTTAAGGCTGAGGATGACAAGGCCACGGTCGGTATCTCCGACGCCCAGGATAAGACCAACGGCGATGTGACGTTCTTCTTCATTGACCCCAACGATTACACTGGTTACAACATCGACGGTCTGCGTAGTGCCGATGTGGTGTTTGAGCTGTCGCGTGACGGCGAGAAGACCGAGTATTACCTGCCCAACAAGTCCGTGCAGGTTGCTTGGGACGAGGCTAAACTGCAAGACCTTCTTGACGGAGCCGCCGAATCCCTGCAGATTGGCTACGCGGCGGGCGAGTCCGCCGATAGCGTGACCCAAAATGTCACGCTTCCGTACAAGGCGGGTTCCGCAAAGAAATTCTCTGTTGAATGGACAAGCTCCGACACCGAGCGCCTGTTTGTTTCTGGTTATAGCTGGGAAGATAAGACGGGTAAGGTTTCGCGCGCATCGAGCGATCGAGACGTGACGCTGACCGCCAAGGTTACGGTTACGAGCGGCGACATCAAGCTTGCCGGCTCGCACGACTTTGTCGTGACGGTCAAGGGTGATCCCGAGAAGGTCGCCGCCGACAAGAAGGCGCTCCAGGAGAAGGTCGATGCGGCCTTTACCTACGACAACATCAAGTACTCCGGCACCAAAACGGTTGCGGATAAAGACGGCCTAACCGCCGACCTGCAGATGCCGCGCACGAGCACGCTCAATATCGACGGCAAGTACTTCGAGGTCAAGTACTCCGCCAGCACCGATGACATTACGTTCAACGGCTACAAGGGCACGGTCTATCAGCCGCTGCCTGGCACCGAGGCAGCGAAGACCAAGATCACCCTCACGGTGACCGATAAGTCCAACGCCGAGGTCACGGCAAGCAAGACCCTCGACTTTGCGATTGCCCCGCAGGACCAGAACGAGCTTGATGCTGAGCTGTTCCATCTGAGCCTTGCAAAGTCAACATTCTCTCAGGGTATTCTTGACGGTCAGGATGCCTCCAATGTGACGGGGAACCTGCATGCGCCGTTGAAGGTGTACGGTCAGGGATATGCGGTTAACTGGTGCTATACCAGCGAAGAGGCCGCTGGCCATTATGGCATTGTGTTTAGCGAACTTCCTGGTGGTACGGAGAATACCTATCGTTTGCTCAAGTCGAGCAAGCCGAGCGTAATCTCGCACGAGAATCTTCTGTTTACGCAACCTGAGTACAACGCGAAGGTTACAATCAGCGGCCGTCTGAAGAGTGAGCGTTTTGCCCGTTATGCCGAGCGCTATCCCGACAATTCGGACTACGCGGTACTTGCCGGCTTGGATGTTTCTGCGACGGTAAACGTCAAGGGAACGACGGGGCTCGACAACCCGAACGAGGGCAAGACCATTACGGTGACGGCCAAGGTCACGGGTGTTTCCGCAAGTGACGCCGGCGGCAACTACACCGAGCAATCGGTGGTGCCCTTGACCGAGCTTACGCTTCCCGCCGACGAAGACACGACAGCCGAGTCGGTGCTCGAGCAGCTTATGACGGCTGCCGGTTGTACGAACCTCGAAGCAAATGCATGGGGTCTTACGAGTGCGACGATGCCCGATGGCCGCGTGCTGAGCACAACGAGCGCCGCGCCGTATAGCTACTGGTCGTTCTTTGTAAACAATGGGTATGCGAGCGTCGGTGCCCCGAGCTATTTCCTTAAGAACGGCGATTGCGTCGAGTTCCGTTATGTTAAGGGTGACGGCACGCAGAAGCCCACAACGGCTCCTGCTACCAATCCCGAGACGGAGCATCCTGATGTCGATGTCTCGTGGAATGGCTTTGCAAACGGCAGCTCCGCCTCGGCGGCTGATGCTCTGACGCCCACTACGAAGACCGATACGCCTTCCTGGGCGCTCAACCTTTTGACCGAAGAACAGCAGAAGGCGGGCGCAAACGCTTCTGCTTCCGATCCGCTTGTCGCGAACGGAAAGGTGTACCTTGTCACGGGCGCTTCGGTATGGGGCGGAAAGACATGGAATGCCGTTCTGAACGAGATCGACCCTGAGACGGGTTCCGTCGTGCGATCCCTTGAGCTTGGCTCATCTATGGATAGCACGTGCCGTCCTGTTGTCGCGCAAGGCATCATTCTGATTCCGCTTTCCGGCGGTTACCTGCAGGCTGTTTCGGCGAAAACGTTTGAGACGCTTTGGTATTCCGATGCCTTTACGAAACAGAACCTGTCTTCGCTGACCGTTGACGGTGATTACGTCTATATCAATACTCTTGATTATTGGTCTGGTGAAGACGTGCAAAACGGCACTATCAAGCGCATCAATATTCATACGGGTGCAGTTGCCGGCAGTGCCTCCGTTACCGATGGCGGCTTCTATTGGTCTGGCGGCCTGATGGTCAACGGCTATTATGTCGTTGGCGGTGACTATGGCCAGGTGCGCGTGTATTCCGCCGATCTGTCAAAGCTTGTCGGTTCGATTAAGCTCGCTGGGGGCAATATCCGTTCTGCGCTTGTTGAGCACGACGGGTTTGTGTATGCTGTCACGCGTGATAACGGTACCCTGCATAGGCTGACGATTGGCTCCGACGGCTCCCTCGCTGAAGTTGCTCAAGCGCAGTTTGCCGCATATTCGACTTCGACACCCGTATTTAGCGGGAACTATGCGTTCGTCAACGGCAAGACCACGAACGACTGGAAGGGCAAAGGCCTGCTTTCGATTGTCGACCTGTCCGATATGAGCGTGAAGCAGATCACGAAGGCTGACGGCGCAGAGCTTGGCTTTGAGTCTAAGAGTACGCCGCTCGTTTCGACGCGCGACGGCGAGACGTATGTGTACTTTACTTTGAACGGCGCCAAGGGAAACTGGCCCAACTACACTTCGGGTGGCGGCGTGTATATGTACAAGCTGGGCGATGCCGAGGCGACTGAAGTGTTTGTCCCCGGTTCCGGTTATGCCAACTACTGCATGGCATCGGTTGTTTGCGACAAGTTCGGTAACCTTTACTACACGAATGACTCTTGCCATCTGTTCTGCGTGAAGTCTCAGGCCCATCGTGTGAAGTTCGATACACAGGGGGGATCGTCGATTGACGACCAGACTCCCGCCTCGGGTTCGACGGTTGCCAAACCTGCCGACCCGACGCGCGAGGGCTACACCTTCGCCGGCTGGTTCTCCGATGCCGCCTGCACTAAGGCGTACGATTTCGCGACTGCGGTGACGGCGGATATGACGCTGTATGCCAAGTGGGTCAAGTATCCCGCCGACAATAACGGTGGCAACGGCAACTCCAATGGTAATGCGGGCGGCTCTGGCAATGGTGCCAACTCCGGCAACGGAACGAGCGGCCAGCAGGGCGGCGGCGCCGTTGCTCCGGGCCAGACGCCGGTCTCCACGACCACCACGACCGAGACCAAGGACGGCAAGGATTCCAAGAAGGATTCCGACAAGAAGGACAGGAAGTCCGACAAGAAGAACGACAAGTCCGACACGGGCTCGTCCGCTTCGACCGCTGCCAAAAAGTCCTCTGAGGTTTCTGCGCAGGAGTCTGGCTTCAACCCGCTCGCCATTGTTGGCGTGGCGGCTGGCGTTATTGGTCTCGCCGTCATCGGCGTGTTCGCACTCACCAAGCGTCGGTAGGTGAGGGCTGTGTCCAATAAATCTCAGGACGCCGACTCCAAACAGCCCGACTCGTCGTTCATTCAGCTCGACGATGCAAAGCAAAAGGGCGCCGCTTCGGCGGCGTCCGCCCCGCGGCGCAAGGCGCTGCTTGGCGCTCTGACGGCCGTCTGCATTGCGCTGATTGTCGTCTCGCTGGGCTTTGTTTACCCTTCCGTCAGCGGTGCCTGGTCCATCGATTGGATTATCGAGACCGTGACGGGGGAGAGCATCGTTGCCAAGGATGCGTCGGTTTCCGGCTCGACTACCGCTTCGGGTAAGGTTGCGTCCAAGGACTCCAAATCTTCGGACAATGCGAAGGACGGGTCGAAGGACTCAAAAAAGGATTCGAAGGAGAAGAAGTCCGAAGACAAGGGCGGCAAGAAGTCCAGCAACGCGTCTGCCGGACAGGGCTCTGAATCCACCGGTGGATCGAGCTCTTCTGACGGCTCTTCTTCGGGTGGCGGCTCAGCGTCCGGCGGTGGGTCTGCATCCAACAGCGGCAGCGCCTCTGCTGGCAATCAGGGCGGCTCGCAGCAGCCTGGCTACGTCACGGTGACGGTTTCGGTCACATCGAGTGCCGTGGGTAATCCTGTGTCTTCTGGCGGTACCTTCACCTTTAACGAGGGTGCCACGGTCTACGATGCCCTGTGCGCCCTGGGTCTCTCTGTAAATGCGCACGGCTCATCGTACGGCACGTATGTCGCCGCTATCGGTGGTTTGGCCGAGAAGGAGCACGGTGGTACAAGCGGCTGGATGTATTCCGTTAACGGCGTAACGCCCAACACGGCTTGCAGCAACTATGTCTTATCCAACGGCGACAGTGTCGTCTGGTATTACGTAACGGGCTAAACGCCTCGACATAACACACCAAGCGGGCGGTTCGGACAAACATCCGAGCCGCCCGTTTTTAATGCGAATGGGATGGGGTTTCCAACTAGGGCTCAACCGGAAATTGCATCCCATTCTGAAGGTGAATTCTGGGATGCGGTTTCCGCATCGGCGTCCATTGGGAAACGGCATCCCGTTCCGGACGTCGATTCCGGGATGTGTTTTCCGTTTCGATGTCCGCGGGAAACTGCATCCCGGAATTCGCGCTCAGACCGGGATAACGTTTCCCGATGGGGAGGGTTTCGGAAAGCGTGTCCCGCTCTGAGGGCTCATTCCGGGATGGACTTTCCGCATGGGGGGTTCATCTGGAAACTGCGTCCTGTTCTGGTGACTGATTCCGGGATACACTTTCCGGTAAGGCCTCATCGCGGAAACTGTGTCCCATTTCGGTCTTGTGGCCCGCTTCGCATGCCTTCCTCAGCCTGCTCCACAAACAAAAAAACCGGCTGGAACGAGAATTCCAACCGGTTATACATTCAAGCAAATAGCGAATCGACTACGACCGTGCGCCCTCGAGAAAGAAGCGACGGCTGAAGTAGTTGTACCAGGTGACGAGGAACGTGGCGATGGCCTTCATGGCCTGGTAGCCGATGCTCAAAAACGTGACGCCCACAAACATGTATAGGTCGTTGAGGCCCAGGCCGATCACCGACAGGATGGTGAAGATCGTGAACTCGCGCTTGCGGCTCATGCCCTCGCGGTGGTCGAACACGTACTTCATGCTGAGCCAGTAGTTGACCACAACGGAGGTGGTAAACGAGACCGTGGTGCTCATCAAAAAATCGAGGTGAAACAGCTCGACGAGCGCAATGAGCATACCCCAGTCGATGCCAAAGGAGATAAGACCCACGACAGCGAACTTGAGGAACTGCTTGGTATGAGGTTGTGCCAGTGCCTTGCGCACGTAATCACATCCAATGCGTTGATGAATCGAGCAGAGGATACTTTAGAGCTTTTGCAAGGGAAACGTAAGGTCCTTGCCAAGAACTATACGAACTCGCCAAATTTTCAAGAGCTAATCCGCAAACGTTGAAAATTTGCCCGTAAACGAGCAATGCCCACGAACAACACAGCGCTCGACGCGCGTCATCCGTGGGCATTGTAAAGCTGTAAGGTTGCGAGTTACTTGGTCTCGTCGCCTTCCAGGAAGATCTTTCGGGTCACAAAGTTGTAGACCATGACAAGCGCGGTGGCGCAAATCTTGGCGATATTGGCCTCGAGCCCCAGGCCGGCGTTGAGCGCCAGCACGATGCCGTCGTTGAGTCCCAAACCGATCACGGACAACACGACAAAGATAATGAACTCGCGGCGGCGGCTCATGCCCTCCTTGTGCGCAAACACGTACTTCATGCTGGCGAGGTAGTTAAAGATGAGTGAGATGATAAAGCCGCTGGTATTGGCGATCAGGATGTTGAGGCCCAGACCGTAGTGGAGCAGATTCATAATGCCAAAGTCGATGACCGTGGCAATGACACCGACGACGCCAAATTTCATGATCTGCGCAAGGAGCTTTTGCATGGTACCTGCCTTAAGCTGGCGCCGAAGCGCCGCGGGGATGACAAACTCAGCAAGTTTAGCCAATCCCCGCGGGTGGAGCTAGGCGCGCTCCTCGATAGCACCGTTTCTATATGCATCGAGCAGTTGGCGTAGGTCCTGGATCTGGCTGCGGATCTTGGCACCGGTATCGGTGTCGCTCACCATGCGGCGGCGGTCGGTCTCGTCAAAGCGGTTGGTCTCGCTTTCGATGTCCACGTTGCGCGTGAGTGCCTCGGCAACCGTCGTAAAGGCCCGGTGCGACTTGAGGCGGCAGCCGCGCGAGCTCGAGATAAGCGTGTAGCCGGCGATGCCCGTCTTGGGATGGTAAGCGCGGCAGAAGCCGCCATCGATGACCAGCAGCTTGCCCTCGGCGCGGATGGGCTGCTCGCCCTTGGTGGTTTTAACGGGCGTGTGGCCGTTGATGATGTGGCCGGTCGGTGAACATGCCATGGGCACGACGCCAAACTCGCGCATGATGTCATCGCAGACCGAGGGCGACTTGGTAAGCGTAAAGTACGGGTCCATCGGCTCGACCCAGGTGCTCTTATCGGCGATATAGGCGCGCTCAAAGGTACGCACCAGGCGTCCGCTGGCGGGTGAGTTAAAGCCAATCCACAGGTACCACATCCAGTCGAGGGCGTCGCGGTCGCCCACGCGCCAGGCGCGGCGGGCGATGTGGTCGCAAAAATCGAGATAATCGCGGCCAGCGTGCCAGGTGCCCAGGCAGTTCATGCTGCTAAAGGTGCCGTCTTCGTTGAGCGGCACGCAGCCATGGAACAGCAGGTTGCCGTTGGCGACCTTGTACATCGAGCCGTGGGAATAGAGGAAATCGATATGGCGATGCAGGTGATCGGCGGTGACAAACTCGGACACGAGCTTGTCGATGATGTGCTGCTCCTGAGACGTGAGCGTATAGGGGTCCGTCGGGTCGACGGTGGGGAAGTCGTTGGTCGTGAGCGGCCACACGCTGCCGTCGGCGAGCGTGACCGTGCCGGCGTCGTGATCGATCTTGTCGAGCAGCAGGCGGTCGGTCATATCGAACTCGGGGTGGCGCTGGATAATCTGGCCCTCGAGCTTAAAGAGCAGCACGTTGATGGCCTTGATCAGCGGGGTGATGGGCTCACCGGCGGTGTAGGTGGCATCGGCAAAGGCAACAAGCTCGCGCAGCGAGATGCCGTAGTCATTCTCGAGGATCTCGTAATTGTCGTAGCGTAGGTTGTTGCGCAGCACCGTGGCGATGCAGGCGGGCTCACCGGCTGCAGCGCCCATCCACAGCAGGTCGTGGTTGCCCCACTGGATGTCGAGCGAATGGTAGGTGAGCAGACGGTCCATAATCTTGGCCGCGCCGCCGCCGCGGTCGAAGATGTCGCCCACCAGGTGCAGGTGGTCGACGGCCAGGCGCTTGATGAGCGAGGCGAGCGACTCGATAAAGTCGTCGGCGCTTGCGGTCTCCAGGATGGACTCCACGATGCGCTCGTGATAGCGCACACGATAGTTGTTCTCGTCCGGATGCGTGTGTAGCAGCTCGTCGATGATGTAGGCGTAATCGCGTGGGATGGCCTTACGAACCTTGGAGCGGGTGTAGCGGCTTGAAAGCGAACGAGCGACCATGATGAGCTGGTCAAGCATCGTTTTGTACCAGGTGGGCGAGTCCTCGCGCTGGCTGCGGACCAGCTCGATCTTCTCGTGCGGGTAGTAGATGAGCGTGCACAGCTCGCCCTTTTCGTCAAAGGTGAGCGTGTCGCCAAAAATCTCGTCGACATGCTCGCGCACGACGCCCGAGCAGTTGTTGAGGATGTGCATAAAGGCCTCGTACTCGCCATGCACGTCGCTCATAAAATGCTCGGTGCCTTTGGGCAGGTTGAGGATGGCTGAGAGATTGATGATCTCGGTAAACGCGGATTGCTCGGTGGGGAACTGTCTCGACAGCAGGCGCAGATACTTAAAGTCTTGCGGGTTGCGATCGAATGCGACCATGAAACACCTTCCGATGGAGCTGGTAAAACTGATAAACAGCGTCAAACGTTTATCAGTATGCGCCGCTTTTGTTTCGATTTTGCGCCAGCGGCTGAATTGTCGGCTGAACGGTTTGGTAAATCGATTTAGTTGAGGTAGATATGGCGGTTGAGTGGAGACGACAGAGGGTGTTTTCTCAGATATTTATGCGTGGGGCCGGTGGAGACGATGGTGGTAAAGATGTTCGCTATTTTTGGTTCGATTTGGTAAATAGTGGACATATGTACCGTATGTAGGCTCACTGTGCGATAATTTGCGCAGCAATGAGTAAGGAGCCTCATATGAGTGATTTTGTCCTGACCTGTGAATCCGCCGCCGACCGAACCCGTGAGTTCTTTGCGTCGCGCAATATCCCCGTCGTGTGTTTTCATTACGAGATCGACGATGTTGTCTATACGGACGATCTGTATCAGTCGATTATGCCGGACGAGTTTTTTGCCCAGATTGCCGCGGGCGCCATGCCCAAGACGTCTCAGGTGAGCGTGGGCGAGTACGAGGAGTTTTGGGAGCCGTTTGTTGCCGAGGGTAAAGACGTGCTGCACCTGACGTTGTCGTCGGGTATTTCGGGCACGTATGGATCGGCCTGCGTTGCGGCGCAGATGCTCGCGGATCGCTATCCCCAGGGCGGCAAGGTGCGCGTCATCGATTCGCTGGCAGCGTCTTCGGGCTTTGGCCTGCTGGCGGAATGCGCCGCCGACGTGCGCGATAGCGGCGCTTCGCTCGACGAGACGGCCGCCTGGATCGAGGAGCACAAACTCAACCTGCACCACTGGTTCTTTTCGACCGATCTGTCGAGCTACCTGCGCGGCGGTCGCATTTCGGCTGCGAGCGCGATCATCGGCACGGCGCTTAAGATTTGCCCGCTTATGACGGTCGATTGCGAAGGTGGGCTGTCGCCACGTGAGAAGATTCGCACTAAGAAGCGCGCGATTTCCGAGATGGCTAAGACCATGATGGCACACGTGCAGGACGGTGCGGATTATTCGGGTAAGTGCATCATGTCGCACTCGGCGTGCCGCGAGGATGCCGAGGCGGTTGCGGCGCTGATTGAGGAACAGGTTCCGCAGCTTAAAGGCAAGATTGAGATCAATAACATCGGTACTCTGATTGGCTCGCATACCGGACCCGGTACGGTGGCGCTCTTCTTTATGGGCGACAAGCGCGTGGATTAATTTGCCCCATCACGTCGCTGCATGATTGCTCAAACGAAAACGGCCCGCCTCACGTTTGTGGGGCGGGCCAAGATGTTTTGCTAGCGTTTCTTTCCGCGGAAGAAGAAGCCGTGCAGTGACGGCTTGAGGCCGCGGTTGGCGCGATGCTCCTCGACGCGCTCGTGGATCGAAGCGACGCGCTCGATGACTTCGTCGGGAATCGGCACATCGGGATTCATGTTCTCGACCTGGCTGACCTCGGCGGCGGCGACCTGGTCGATAATGGGTACATCGTCGCGCGAGATGACAGGTGTGGCGTCTTCCTTCATCTTGCGATAACGCTGCATCATGTCGGTCTGTAGCTGCTGTGCCGAAGGCGGCGTCCAGATGATGGCGTTGGCTCCGGCGGCGATGGTTTCACGGATGCTCTCGGGCGTCTTGCCGCCCGGCGCGATGAGCGGCAGGTTGGGATAGTGTTCGCGCAGTTCACGCAGGACCTGCGGCGTGTTCTTGCCGGCGGCGATGTTGAGGATCTTGGCGCCGGCGCGCACTTTGGCGTGAGCATCGTCGTCGCAACGAACGACCGTGGCGATGACGGGGATGTCGGCGATGTTGGTGATGTGCTCGACCATCTCGGCGGTGGCGGGGGAGTTGACCACGCATCCCGCCGCGCCCTGCATCTCGGAGACGGCTGCCATCTGCACGGAGCGCTTACCGGTGGTGGTGCCACCGCCCACGCCTACGAAGACCGGGCACTCGGCGACGGTCAGCAGCGCCTGCGTAATGGCCGGCTGCGGCGTGAAGGGGTAAACGGCAAAGACGGCATCGGCATTGGAGTTGCGGATGACCGCGACGTCGGTGGTGTAGATGAGCGATTTGATACGACGGCCAAAGAGCGTGAAGCCGCTGGCCTCCTCAATCTCGTCAGGCATGCGAAGGGCCGCCTTGCGCAGGCGCCCGTCGATGGGCAGCGGCTCCATGGGAAGCAGTCCGTTGGGGGTCACGGCTACCTGGGGTTCGGTGAACTCGTCTGCGAGCTCGACCTCGGAGAAATCGACCGAGGCGACAATGTCCTCGTGAACCTCGGCGGGCACATCGATGGGGGCTTGGTCGTTTGCCGCGGCAGGCGTGTCGAAGGAGCTGGTGCCGACGAAGGCGTCGACGCGCTCATTTAGATCGTTGAGGGTATCCATGGAGGCTCGATTCTATGTGATGACGGCCGGCAGGGTGCCGGCAGCGTTGTGCTTGCTAAATCGTTTGACGAGTTGATTTTTCCCCGCCGCGTCCTCCGTTAGACCGAAGGGCGGCGAACGTGAAGGAGCTGTGGTGGCGGGGATCGAGGTGCTATCTTGAAAGTCCCGTTTAAAAGAGAGGTGACGCGGTATGGAATTTTCGGCAATGTTGGGCTCGATTGGCCTATGCGTGGGCGCAATCGTTGCCGCCGCGGTCATCTACTTTGTGGTCACGGCCATTAAGGGCAAAAGGGCCGAACGCAAGGAGCGCGCGATGCTTAAACAGCATCGCGACCAGCAGGACAAACGCGCACGGAGATAGCTTGTTGAGTTTTGGATCCGTACGCTAGCTGCGTTTTCGGATCAGGGCAATGTAGAAGCCCTCAAAGTCGCGGCTGGGCGGAATGGTGAGCGTGCCGGGCAGGCCGTTGGCGATGGCCGATACCTGACCCGCGGCAATGGCCTCGGTCAGGGCGTTGGACTCGATGCGCGGCTTCTCGCCAGCTTCCTGGGCGCGGCGTGCCTCACTTTCGCTTGGCGTGCCGTCGAGGGGGATGAGCTCGCAGTCCATATGCTTGTCGAGGGCCTCTTGCAGGGCGTCCTCGTTTTCCTGCGGCAAGATCGAACAAGTCGAATAGACGAGCGTGCCGCCCGGTTTGAGGGCTCCCATGGCGCGGTCCAGAAGTGCTCGCTGCGAGCGGGCGCACTTGCTCAGCAACTGCTCGGTGAGGCCGCGCAGGCTCTTCTCGTTGCCGCTGACGACGGTGCCCGTGCCGGTGCAGGGAGCGTCGAGCAGGATACGGTCAAAGCGGAAGAACTCGTCGAGCTCGCGTGCGTCGATGCGCATGACGGGCACGTTTTTTGCGCCTTGGCGGTGGAGGTTGGCTTCGAGCTTCTCGGCGCGGGGAATGCTCATCTCGCAGGCGGTAAGGTGCGCCTGCCCCTGCGTGAGGGCGGCGATCTGCGTCGTCTTGCCGCCGGGGGCCGCGCACATGTCCAGGATGTCCTCGCCGGCCTGGGCGCCCAAGACCAACGGCGGCATCATGGACGACAGACTTTGCAAGTAGATCTTGCCGTCGCGGTAGATGTCGAGGTCCCACAGGTCGGAAACCTGGGCCTCGGGCAGGATGAAAGCGTCCGAGTACCAGGCGACGGTTTGGTGGGCGATGCCGGCTGCGTCGAGCGCGGCGGCGATGTCCTCGGCGGTCGCCTTGAGCGTGTTGGCGCGCAGCGTGACCGGGCGTGTGACCGCGGCGCCGAAGCCCTTGATCATGAGCTCGGCATCGGCGGGCGCATAGGCGCCGGCGACCGTGTCGACCATAAAGCGCGGCAGATCGGCGGCGGAGGGTTGGGCGGCAAGCTGGTCGGAAAGCTCGGTGGCGGCAAACTGCCTGAGCTTGAGCTCGGCCTTGACCTGCTTTTTCTGCTTACGACGACGCGGCTTGGACATCCGTCTTTCCTTCCCATTCCATTACATGTCGAGTGTTTTAGTACTGGCTCTCGTGCTTGCTGAAGAAGTCGAAGCGCGGGGGTAGCGGCTTCACGCGGTGCTCGCCGGGCTTCTCGCCCAGGCTCTCCACAAACTCATCCGTGGAGGCGAAGATGTTATCCCAGCTAAAGAAGGCGACCGGGTCAACGTCGAAGTACTCGCAGATGAGCTCGCAGCCGGCAGGGACGATGCCGTGCATGAGCACGGTCGCCACGCGCAGCTCGGTAAAGGCGTCGACGAGGGCCTGCGTCATTGCGGCGTTTGCCGGCTCGCCCTCGAGCTTGTTGGCGGCCTTAGAGGCGTCGCTCCAGCGCTTGTTGGCGGCACGCAGGTAGTCGTCGCACACGGCGAGCGCGCGGTGCGTCTCGAACTTGTACATGGCTTGCTCAAAGGCGAGAGCTGCCTGCTCGGCGGCTTCGACCACGGTGTCAGAAGCGGCACCGGCGGGGATGCAGCCGTTGCGGTAGGGGCTCTCGTCGCCCTCCTTGACGGCGACGCCGTAGAAGCAGCTGCGGGCCAGGCGGTTGAAGACGCCGGTCAAAAGGGCGCTCTCCTTAAGGGCCGGATCGATAACGCGCTTGTCGTCGCAGGCACGCACCTCGTTGCCGTCCTTGTCCTTGCCGGTCACACGCGTGTCGTATGCCTTGGGGCTAAAGCTCACCGGCTTCTCGGATAGGCCGAGCGACAGCCAGTGCGCGCGCATCTGCTCGCAGGTGTAGTGGTTGAGCAGGTCGTCTGCCGGCGGGGGAGGGGTCTGCGAGGACGAGCTCGCCTTTTTGCCCATGTAGAGCAGGTGATAGCAGGCGCTGACGGTGCTCTGCGTAAGGTCCCAACCCAGGGCCTCCCACATGGCGGTTTGCGCGATGCAGTAGAAATAGATGTTGTCCTGACCGATGAACTGGTAGATCTGCGCGTCGTCCGAGCACCACCAGTCGCGCCAGTCGAGCGAGCTGTGCTGGTAGGTGGGCGCGGGGACCTGCGTGGAATCGGCGGCGGGCTCGCCCATGAGGGCGGCATCCTGGGCGGCGACGCCCTCGGTCACGCCGGCGGCCTTGGCATCGCGTGCGAGCACGGTGCGAGTGTAGCTGATGGGCGCCCACAGGCTCTCGGGCCAGCACCAGCAGGTGACGTCGGTTACGCCGTCAACCTCGGGCACCGGAACGCCCCAGTCGATGTTGCCGGTGATGCGGAAGGGCACGAGCGCCTTGCCGCTGCGGAAGCGCACGCCGCCGTTGGCGAGCACCGCGTGGGCGTCGTCGCGCTCCTTCCAGCTGGGGAAGGTGACGGTAAAGCTGCTCTTGTTGCCCTCGGGCTCCAGCACGGTGTGCTCGGGGAGCTGGTCCTCGACGGCATCGAAGGCCTCGCGGAACTTGTTCTGGATGTAGAGCTGAGCCGGCAGCAGCCACTCCTCCATGGTCTTGGAGACCACGGAGCGAACCTGCGGGTTCTGGGCGAGCTTGGCGGTATAGGTCTTCATAAAGTCGAGGTAGGCCGGCAGATCAAAGTAGAGATTGTCGACCGGGCGCAGCTCGGGCACCTCGCCGGTGAGCTGGCTCTTGGGCGCGATGAGCTCCTCGGGCTCAAACTGGTGGCCCAGATCGCACTCGTCGGCATAAGCCTTCTCGGACTTGCAGCCCTGGATGGGGCAGCGGCCGATGACCTGGCGGCCGTTGAGGAACGTGCCGGCCTTGGCATCGTAGAACTGCAGCGTGGAGCGCTTGGAGATGGTGCCCTGCTCGTGCAGACGCTCGATAATCTCCGCGGTCACCTCGTTGTGAATCTGCGCAGCCGGCTCAAGGCCCGAGCCGCCGTAGATGTCACAGCTGATGTTGTAGTTGTTGAGGGTCGCGGCCTGGCGGGAGTGATTGGACTCGACATACTCGCCGATGGACTTATCGTAGCCTTCATTCTCCTTGAGCTTGCGGTAGCTCTCCATGATGGGCGAGCCGTAGCAGTCGGTGCCCGAGGTGAAGATGACGTTCTCGCGGCCCAGGCGGTCGCGCAGGAAGCGGGCGAAGAAGTCGGCCGGGACAAAGACGCCACCGACGTGGCCAAAGTGAAGGCCCTTGTTGCCGTAGGGCTCGCCGGCGGTAACGATGGCGCGGCGAGGCCAGCTGGGACGGTCGTTCATGGAGTATTTGGATGCCATGGGACTCCTTCGCATATGGTAAGAGCGCGGCCGGGCGCAAGGCCTGGCGATGCGGTGGTCAATTCGTGCATATCGTTCGACATTATCGCACATGCGGACGGGTACGTGGCAGGGGCGCTATCCTAAGATGCTATGAATGAGATTTCCAACATACATGCGTTTGAGGACGAGGATTTTCTACACGCTTGCTTCGTGTGGGGGATGGCCGTGATCGCGGTGTTTGCCGTGTGCCTGGTGCCGGTGTTTATGCTGTTGGGCGGGCCTGCGGACTTGGACGCGGCTGAGGCGGGCGGCTGGATGGCTGTCGTGGGCTGGATAGTCGGCTTGGCTGCGGTCTCAATGGCATCGTTTGCCGTGCACGAGCTGGTGCATGCGGTGTTTTTTAAGCTGCTGGCGCCTGCGGGCGCGCAGGTGACCTTTGGGGCGAATCGCGAGACGGCGATGATCTATGCCTGCGCCGAGGGCGTTGTGTATTCGCGCCGGCGGTACATGGCGGTTTGTCTGGCGCCGACGGTTGTTGTGACGACAACGCTTGCCCTGGGGTTTGCGTTTTCGGGCTATCCGCTGCTGTGCTACCTGGCGGCTGGTCTGCACTTGTCGGGCTGCGTGGGCGATTGGTATTACGTGCGGACCATCCTGCGCGACCGCCGCATTGTCGCCTGCGAGGACACATCCTTTGGCGTGCGATTTTTCGCAAGGTAGTCTTTTTGGGATGATTTTTCTGGGACGGGGATTAAAAAATCATTGCAGAGGAGGAGATGCTGATGAAGCCGTTGCTGCTGCACGCCTGCTGTGCGCCGTGCTCGCTTGAGCCGGTCCGCCTGCTGCGCGAGGAGGGGTTTGAGCCCACGATTTGCTGGACCAACCCCAATATTCAACCGCGCGATGAATGGCAGCGCCGCCTGGACGAACTGCGCCGGTGGTGTGCCGATGGCGACATCGAGCTTATCGAGACAGGCGAGGACCGCGAGCGCTGGGAGGCCGGTGTGGCCCCGTTGAGCGCCGATCGACCCCGTCGCTGTCGTGCGTGCTATGCCCTGCGTCTGGCCGAGGCATGCCGTGTGGCCCAGGAGCGCGGGTTCGAATATGTGGGTACGACGCTCGCCGTCTCGCCGTATCAGCTGTTCGATACCTGCAATGATGTGCTTGAGCGCTTGGCTGCCGCCCGCGGTCTCACTCCGGTCATTCGCGATTTTCGCCCGTATTACCCCGAGGCGACACGCCGTTCGCGCGAGCTGGGCATGTATCGGCAGAACTACTGTGGTTGCCGCTTTTCTGCTGTCGAGGCGGCCATGGACCGCGCCCGCATCCGCGACGAGCGCAAAGCCGCCAAAAAGTAGTTCGTTTGGGACGTCAGCCTGCTAGGATGTAGAGCGGACTTTAGCTATATAAGGAGTATCCGACGTGTCTATGCGTACCGATGATTTTGACTACAACCTTCCTGAGGAACTGATTGCCCAGGCTCCTGCCGAGCCGCGCGACTCCTGCCGCCTGCTGGTGGTTGATCGCAAAGGCTCCGAGACAGGAACGCCGCTAGAGCATGGCGGTACCGTTGAGCACCGCATCTTCCGCAACATCATCGACTATATCGAGCCGGGCGATGTGCTCGTCATCAACCAGACGCGCGTGATGCCGGCCCGTCTTATCGGTCGCAAGGCTGGCTCGGGCGGTGTGGTCGAGACGCTGCTGCTCAAGCGCCGCGAGGATGTTGACCCGCTGGGTCACGTTTGGGAGTGCCTGGTCAAGCCGGGCAAGCGCCTGAAGCCCGGTGCTCAGATTGAGTATCGCGCCGGTGGCGCCCATGCGCCCGAGGGGGCTCCCGTGGTGCTGATGGCCGAGGTCATCGACTTTGTCACCGATAGCCGCGGCGGTCGTCTGGTGCGTTTTGAGCCGGCCGGTTGCAATGCCGCCGGAGACCCGCGCACGCTCGACGAGGCCATCCATGCTGCCGGCCACGTGCCGCTGCCGCCTTACATTACCGATTACGAGGGCGATCCCGAGAAGTACCAGACCGTCTACGCCATGAAGGAGGAGCACTCGGCTGCCGCTCCTACGGCGGGTCTGCATTTTACGCCCGAGCTTATGACCGCTATCGAGGCCAAGGGTGCGAAGTTTGCCGCCGTCGAGCTCGAGGTGGGTATCGATACCTTCCGTCTGGTGGAGGAGGACGACCCCACGCAGCACGTGATGCACACCGAGCGCTACCACGTGTCGCAGGAGGTTGTCGACGCCGTGCATAAGGCGAAGGCCGAGGGGCACCGCGTGATCGCCGTCGGCACCACCGCGGTGCGCTCGCTCGAGAGTGCGTTTGACGCGGACGCGCCGGTGTCCAATCCGGCTGTGACGGCGCGCTATTTTGAAGGCCGCGAGGACGGTGCCGACACGCTCGGCCGCGGCGACATCGTGGCGCGCGAGAACGCCACGACGCAGCTTTACCTCATGCCCGGCTCGACCTATCACGTGGTCGACGCGCTGATCACGAACTTCCACGTGCCGCGCTCCACGCTCATGATGCTCGTAAGCGCGCTTGCCACCCGCGACCAGATCATGGATGCCTATGCCGCCGCCATCGAGGAGCGCTACCGCTTCTTCAGCTTCGGCGACGCGATGCTCATTTGTTAGTTACGCGGTTCTACGAACCGCGTAACCAGTTGACGCTGCAAACGCCCCTAAGCGGCAATCTGATGTTCAATCGTCGGGCATGACCAGAAGGTCAATGCCCTCCTCTTTCACGTCACCTTGCTCGCTTAGGGGCGTTTTCGCTGACTTTGCCAAAGCATCGGCAGGTACTCATTGGGGACGTACTTAAATGAGTGCCTGCAGAATGAGAGTGGATAATCTCCCGTTTTTGGCCTGCTTGGGGGCTCAAAGTGGGAGATTATCCACTCTCGTCATTGGGCTAGTCGTTGGGGACGTTCTTGTTTGACTAGTCGTTTAAGAACGTCCCCAATGACTACTTGCTTGGCGGCTGGTTTACTTGCTTGCGAACAGCCAGACTAGGATGATTACCAGGATTGCGGCGACGATGCAGACGATGGCGCCGGTGAATTTGATGCGTGAGTCGCGGGTACGTTCGCGCACCGCGTCCTCGGTGGCCTCGAGCTGGGCGACTTCTCGCTCGGTCTCGGTGTGTTCGGCTTTGTCTCGGGCCAAGGATCCTGCAAGCGACTCAGTGATCTCTGGGTGGTCGTGCACTTCGGTCGCCTGTTCGATGATCGACTGCGCATGTGCGGCATCTGCTTGGGCGTTGGCGATGCTCTGCTCCTGGTCGCGGCGTGCCTTGTCCTCGGCAGTGATCTTCTCGCGCAGTTCGCGCTGACGAGTCGCGGCGGCTGTCTTCGCCGTCTGCAGCTCGTCGCGCGCGGCATCGGCTTCGGTCGTCACGGCTTGGTGCGCGCGTTTTGCGTCGGCGATAGGGGCTTGAGCCTGCTCGACGGCCTGCTCGGCTGCGGCAAGCGAGTGCTCAAGGTCGGCGGTGATGCGCGGGACATCTTCTTCGGCTTTACGCAGGGCATCTGCCGTGTCGGAAATCTGCATCGAGAGCTCGCTGGTGCGCACCGTATAGTTGGCGGGATTTGCCGAGGGATTGCGTTGCAGCTCGGCATACTCATGACGCAGCGTCTCGAGCTGGGCGCGCGTGGCGTCGACGGTTTGTTGTGCGGCGGCAATGCCGGCGTCTCGCTCTGCCTTCACCTTGTCGCGGATGCGCTTGGAATCCTCAAGACGTCGAACGAGGCGGTTGCCGGTCTCGCGCGAGCTCGCCTCGCGGGCCTCCACGGCATCGAGCGCGGCCTTCAGACGGAGCTCAGTCGCGTCATCCTCTGTCTTCATTTGTTCGAGCTGACCCTTGAGCTCTGTCGCTTTGGAGGCGTGGGCATCACGGTCAATCTCGGCGGCCGCTGCAGTCTTTTGTGCCGTGGCGATTGCCTGGCGCTGGTCGGCGATGATCTGATCGTAGCGGCCTGCGATGTCCTGGCGCGTCTCGAGCTCCTCTGCCTGGTCGGCGATGCGCTGCTCAAGCTCGGACAGGTGGGCGCGGGCATCGGCGAGTGCCTTCTTTGCGGCGTTCATCTCGCGCATGGCCGACGCGCCCTGGGCGATAAAAGTGCCCACGGCGTTAGCGGTGTTTGAGACGGCGCTCCCCAGGTCGCGGCTCGTGGCGGGGGCATGCGAGGTGGTCGGGTGCGCGGCCTCGGCGGCATTCGTATCGGCAGTCTGCGGCGCGGCGATATTGCCGGTGCCGCCTTCGATCACGGAAAAGCCCGCTGCATGCGGGTCGACGGCGTCCGCGCCAATCGTGGGATGCTCGAGCTGCAGAAACGAGGGCATAGTGCTGCCCTGATCGGCAACGGGGGTCTCGCCGGGTACAAAGGTCGAGGCGGCCTCGGCAGCCTCTTCCTCTTCGGCGTCAACGTCGGCATCGGCGACAGCGTCCTTCATCGCTTTGACGGCATCCATCATGGAGTCCATGACGGCGTCGAGCTCTTCTTCCGAAGACACCTCGATGGGGCCCGCTGCTTGCGGAGCGTTCTCAGCCTTGGGCTCAGTATCGCTCGGGTCCGGCTGCTCTAGCTGCTCTTCTTTGTCTTGCTCTGCGGCGACATTTGCGTCTGCGGCCTCGTCTGCGGCGGCAGGAGCCTCCTCGACAGCGGCATCAATGCCGCCATCGCTTCTGGTGGAAGTATCGCAGTCGTCAATGGTGTCTGCGGAATTATCAATATGCTGTTGAGTCTGGGGGTCCAGCTCGTCTGTCATAGGCATGTGCTCCTCATCGTTGTTCGTCACCCTATGATAAAGTCTCGCGCCGACATCCCGCGCCCCGCAGCAAAGTTTCAAAACGTGTTCGATGACTCGTTGCGTTAACAAAAACTCGGTCGCTCTATCCAATTTTTACTTGACATTCCCTTCGCCGAAAGACGTTGCACCGTTCGCCTGCCATGGGCTTTATTTTTCACTTGAACCCGCTAAAGTTGCATGTCAGCTTTTGGCGCGTGAAGTTGGATGCGCGCAGTCGACGGGCGGGCCCGTCGCGATTTGAAAGGACTTTGTATGGGACTTTTCACTGGTAAGACCGTGATCGTCACCGGCGGCGGCAAGGCCACGCTCAAGGACGGCTCCGCTGGCTCCATCGGTTACGGCATCGATATCGCTTTTGCCAAGGAGGGCGCGAACCTCGTCATCACTGGCCGCAACGTCGCCAAGCTCGAGGCTGCCAAGGAGTCTCTCGAGGCTGAGTACGGCGTCAAGGTTCTGCCTGTTCAGGCCGATGTCTCCGCCGGCCAGGACAACGAGGCCGTCGTGCAGAACGTTATCGACAAGGCGATTGAGGAGTTCGGTCGCATCGACGCCGTCGTCAACAACGCTCAGGCCAGCGCCTCGGGCGTGACCATTGCCGATCACACCATGGATCAGTTTAACCTGGCCATTTACTCCGGTCTGTATGCTACCTACCTGTACATGCAGAAGGCCTATCCGCACCTGAAAGAGACCAAGGGCTCCGTGGTCAACTTTGCTTCGGGCGCCGGCCTGTTTGGCAACTACGGCCAGTGCAGCTATGCTGCCGCCAAGGAGGGCATCCGCGGCCTGACTCGCGTCGCCGCCAACGAGTGGGGCAAGGACGGCATCAACGTCAATATCGTTTGCCCGCTTGCTTGGACCGCTGCGCTTGAGAACTTCCAGGATGCCTATCCCGAGGCGTTCAAGGCCAACGTCCACATGCCGCCGGCGGGCCACTACGGCGACGTCGAGAAGGAGATCGGCCGCGTGGTCGTTCAGCTCTGCGGCCCCGACTTTAAGTATATGAACGGCGAGACTGTCACCCTCGAGGGCGGCATGGGCCAGCGTCCGTAGGGTTACGCGGTTTTACCAAACCGCGTAACGGGTCGACGCTGCGCGGTCACCAGGGCGACAACTTGTCATTCAAAGAGGGCGGCATGACCAGAAGGTCAATGCCGCCCTCTTTTCATGCCAATTTGTTCGCCCTGGTGACCGCTCACTGACGTTGTCAAAACATCGGCGTTGCCAAAACATCGGCGTTGGCGTGGCTGGTAAATAGCTCCACTCATCGGGGACGTACTTAAATGAGTGCCCGCAGAATGAAAGTGGATAATCTCCCGTTTTTGGGCTGTGCTTTGGGCAAAAGTGGGAGATTATCCACGCTCATCCGGTAAGCGTCCAAAAATCCACGCTCATTTGCCGTGTCCCTGCCGTATCCTCCTCGCGCCAGTTTCTGTCGAGTCGGTGCTTCTTGCGGGTTGCCCGTATAATGGTTTGCGTATGAACCGCAACCAAGGAGTTCCAGTTTATGGACCAGAGCCTCTTTAAATTCGACCTTATCGCCGAGGACCCGACCACGCACGCGCGCGCCGGCGTGCTGCATACCCCGCACGGCGACATCGAGACGCCGATCTTTATGCCCGTGGGCACCAAGGCAAACGTCAAGGGTATTCCCACCGAGACCGTCAAGCAGCTCGGTGCCCAGATCGTGCTTGCCAATACCTATCACCTGTCCATGCGTCCCGGCGAGGACACCATCGCCGAGCTGGGCGGACTGCACAAGTTCATGAACTGGCACGGCCCCATCCTCACCGACTCGGGCGGTTTCCAGGTCTTCAGCCACAACGACGCCGTCAAGCTCACCGACGAGGGCGTGCGCTTTATCGTCAACGATTACGACGGCCGCCACGTGTTCTGGACGCCCAAGGACAACATGGAAATCGCCATGAAGCTCGGCTCCGACATCTGCATGCAGCTCGACCAATGCCCCGGCTATCCTGCCACGCGTGCCTATGTCGAGCGCGCCGTGGAGCTGTCGAGTATGTGGGCCGAGCGCTGCTACAAGGCTCATACCCGTGATGACCAGGCACTTTTTGGCATCGTTCAGGGTGGCATGCATCTGGATCTGCGCCTGCGATCGCTGCGCCACCTGGAGGAGTGCGGCGACTTCCCCGGCTACGGCATCGGCGGCTACTCGGTGGGCGAGGACCATGAGACCATGTTCGAGACGCTGGCGCCGCTGGTTTCCGAGTACATGCCTAAGCACAAGCCGCGCTACCTCATGGGCGTCGGCAACCCTACCACGCTCGTGCGCGGCGTTGGCGTGGGCATCGACATGTTCGACTGCGTGCTGCCGACGCGCACTGGCCGCATGGGTACCGCGTTTTCGAGCGAGGGTCGCCTCAACTTCCGCAACGCGCGCTTTGCGCACGACGACGGCCCCATCGACCCCACCTGCACCTGCCCGGTGTGCACGGGCGGCTACAGCCGCGCGCTCATCCGTCACATGGTCACGCAGAAGGAGATGCTCGGCGGTATTCTGCTGTCGATGCACAACATCTACTACCTGCTCAACCTTATGCAGCGTGCCCGTCAGGCCATTATCGAGGGCCGCTACGGCGCGTTTGTGAGCGACTGGATGAACAGCCCTGCGGCGGTGGACTACTAAGAGCGGCGCGGGCGCTTGCAAAGCGCGGGCAACGGCAAGGGACGAGCGCCGGCCGGTCATCACGTTCGCTAACACCGTCTGCGCGACCGATGACCGATAGCTTGCAAGCACTTGATGCATCGTGGGTACCATACCGAATAGTTGATGTTCGGGCGGGTGTTTGGCGCATGGCGTCGACCTCGCCCGTTTTTCTTTTTCTCGATAGGAGTACCCATGATTAAGAATGAAAACGTCGAGGGCGAGCCTGCCTACGACGAGACGTACCGCCGCGGCCCCGTGGTCATGCGCGGCCCCATGATTCCTAAGGACAACACCTATGCCAACTTGCTGGCGCCCGAGGAGTCGACCGACTGGCTGCATGCCGATCCGTGGCGCGTGCTGCGCATTCAGGCAGAGTTTGTCGATGGTTTTGGCGCGCTTGCCGAGCTTGGTCCTGCAGTGACCATCTTCGGCAGCGCCCGCACGCCCAAGACCGATCCGCTCTACAAGGCCGCGCGCACGGTCGGTCGCAAGATCGCCCAGCGCGGCGTGGCGGTTATCACCGGCGGCGGTCCCGGCGTCATGGAGGCGGCTAACAGGGGAGCGGCGAGTGTCAACGGCAAGTCGGTCGGCTTGGGTATCGAGCTTCCGCACGAGCACGGGCTCAACAAATACGTGAACCTTGGCATGGACTTCCGTTACTTCTTTGTGCGCAAGACCATGTTCGTCAAATACAGCTCGGGCGCCATCGTGTTTCCTGGTGGCTTTGGTACTCTCGACGAGATGTTCGAGGTGCTCACGCTGGTACAGACACACAAGGTTAAGCGCATGCCGCTCGTTTTGGTGGGCACCGAGTACTGGCAGGGCCTGTTCGACTGGCTCAACGGCCCGGTGATGGACGCCGGTATGATTAGCCCGCTCGATCCGGAGCTGGTGCACATCACCGACGACCTCAACGAGGCCGTTGACATTGCCCTGAGCGGGCTGATGTAGGGTGCTGTGACTGTTGTTATAGCAATGTGAACGGCATACTGATGCTATTTAACATCAGTATGCCATCTAAACGGGGTATACTGATGCAAAAGACGAGGCGAGGAGGTCGCGTATGTCTACTGCAACGGTTAAGCCTACGACGGTTCGCATCGAAGAGGGGCTCAAGGAACAGGCGACTGAGTTCTTGGATACGGTTGGTCTGAGTCTCAATTCGTATCTCAACCTTGCTGTTCGGCAGCTGGTAAATCAACGAAAGATTCCTTTTGAGATCGTAGGAAGGGCGGAGGTGCCCAACGAGGCAACGAGGCGTGCCATGGTGATCGCCGAAGCTCATGAGTTGGGGATTCTGCCGGACGACAGCCCGTCATTCAATAACGCTGATGAGCTTATATCATTCCTCGATGAGGACTAGCGATGTTTGAGATTAAGGTCGAGGCTCAGTTTAAGGCGGATTACAAACGGACGATGCGCATCCATCCGCAGCTAAAAACCGAGTTTAAGGCGGCAGTCGCAGAGCTTGCGGCTCACGGCTCGCTTCCCGCGGAATATGGTGCCCACGAGCTTTCAAACCCGGGCGGCAACTACAACGGCCACATCGATTTCCATCTATCCGATGGCTTGGTCGATGTGGTCGTTCTCTACTTGCCGCATAAGACTAATCCTGTGATCAGGCTGGTCAGAATGGGCTCGCATGAGGAGCTATTCCAGGGCCCGCAGGGCTGATTGCCGATTTCTAAGTTGCGGTGGAATAGGGATTGATTTGCGGCTGATAAGCCAAAAACAGTCCCTATTTCACCGCAAGTGGTATGGGTGGCCCTAATTGGCAGGTTGGTAGCGGGGGCAGTAACTGATGGCGATGGCGTCGACGCCTACGTGGGTGGCGATGGTGCAGCCGATGGGGCCGGTGCCGGCGTCCACGTAGTCTTGGCCTGCTAGCGCTTGGTTGACGAGCTCTTGCTCCTCGGCGGCGCCGGTCGTGAGCACGCGAACGTTTGAGCCTGGGTGCTCGGTCAAAAACTCGAGGCAGTCAGCCATGGTGTTGGCGACGATGCGCTTGGCGCCGCGGCCCTTTTTGATGGCCTTGATTTCGCCCGATTTCCACTCCGGCGAAACGGCCAGGCGAATGTTGAGCATTTGGGTGAGCTGGCCGGCGAGTTTAGGTGCGCGGCCGTTCTTGACCAGGTTCTCGAGCGTGCGGGGAATCAGCAGCAGGTGGGCGTCGGGCAGCGTCGCGCGGATCTGCGCCTCGGTTTCGTCCAGGCTGCGACCGTCCTCGCGCATGGCGAGCGCATACTCCACCAGCAGGCCTTCGGCGCCCGAGCCGGTGCGCGAATCGATGCAGCGCACGTCGAGCTCGTGGGTCTCGGCCACCAGGTTGGCGTTGGCATAGCAGGCGGACCACTCGCTGCACAGCGAGATAAAGATGGCGCTGTCGTGGCCGTCGGCGAGCACGCGGTCAAAGAGCGCCTTGAACTCGCCGGCGCTCGGCTGCGAGGTGTGCGGCAGCTGCTCGGAGCCGGCCATGCGGGCGACGTACTCCTCGGCGGTAATCTGCACCTGGTCGAGCAGGTCCTCGCCCTCGATAATCACATGCAGCGGAATCACGTAAATGCCGAGCTCTTGGGCGCGGGCGGGGGAGATGTCCGACGTGGAGTCGGTTATGATGGCAAAAGACATAATTGCACCTTTCGTTGGGGCGTTTGCGCGCCGCCTTCTGAGAGCAAAGTGCGACAAGTATAGTGGAGTTGCTCTACATTGCTAGGTTCAATTGTTTAATAGTCAACAGTTTGAAGTGGTGGTGTGGAAATCATCAACTGGGGAAGAGGGATGCCGATGGAGGCACTGGAGATATGCAGGCGGCCGATTGTGCTGTTCGATTTTGACGGCACGGTGGCCGATACGGGTCGGGCGGTGATGACCTCGACGCGCAAGACGCTGGCTGCGCGCGGGTTTTCGGAGGCGCAGATGGGTGACCTGCGCCGCATGATCGGGCCGCCCCTGTGGAAGAGCTTCCACGACTTTTATGGCTTTTCCCGCGAGGAGTCGCTTGTGGTGGCCGATGAGTACCGCGCCTTTTTTGATGAGCTGGGACCGGGGGAGTACCCCGTGTTCGATGGGATTCCCGAGCTGCTGGATGGGTTGGCCGCCCAGGGCAAGCGTATGGCCGTGGCGACGTCGCGCATGGAGGCAAAGTGCATCGATATGGTGCGTGAGCTTGGGCTTTGCCAGTTCGAAGCCGTGGTTGGCATGAATTCGCCGCAGGGGCGCGAGACCAAGGCAGATTCGGTCCGCGATGCGCTGGCGGCGCTCGGTGCGACGGCCGACGAGGCCGTGATGATCGGCGACCGCTTTAACGATGTGGAGGGCGCGCACGCGATGGGTGTGCCGTGTATCGGCATCTATTCGGGCGCGGCGGCGCCGGGGGAGCACGAGGCCGCGGGTGCCGATGCGGTGGTGCACTCGGTGGCCGAGCTTGCTAAACTTTTCGCTATATAAGTATGTGATGTGAGGGGCGGGCACGCTGCCGCTCATTGGTAAGGAGGTCGTCCATGAATCAGGTGGAGCAGAGCGTCGCTGAGTATGTCGACGAGGTCTGGGAAGATGTCGTCGCCGATATCGAGCAGCTGGTGAGTTATCCGTCCGTGGCAGTTTCTGCCGATGCGGAGCCCGGCGCGCCGTTTGGCCGCCCGGTCCGTGACGCGCTCGATTGCGCGCTCGGCATTGCGCAAAAGCTCGGCTACCAGACGAGCGACGACGAGGGCTATGTGGGCATTGCCGATATCCCGGGCCGCGGCGACAAGCAACTCGCGACCATCTGCCACGTGGACGTGGTTCCCGCCGGTCCCGGTTGGAACACCAATCCGTTTGCGATGGAGCGCCGCGAGGGCTGGCTGCTCGGTCGCGGCGTGATCGACGACAAGGGTCCTGCCGTGCTGTCGCTCTACGCCGGCGCCTATCTGCTCAAGCACGGCATCACCCCGCGCTATACCTTTCGCGCGCTGCTGGGCTGCGATGAGGAAGTGGGCATGTCCGACGTTCACCATTATCTGGAGAACCACGCGAACCCCGACTTTCTGTTTACGCCCGATGCCGAGTTTCCGGTCTGCAATGCCGAGAAGGGCCAGTTTGGGGCGACGTTCGTGAGTCCCAAGATCGACGGCGGGCGCATCGTGTCGTGGAGCGGCTCCGAGGCGAGCAATGCCATTCCGTCGCAGTCCATCTGCGAGCTCGCGATTGCCGCCGATGAGCTGCCGGCGCCCATTGAGAACGCCGACCGCCTGGAGATCACGGCGCTTGATAACGGGCATGCGCAGATTTTCGCCCACGGCATTGGCGGTCATGCCTCGATGCCAGAGGGAACGATCAACGCCGTCGGGCTGATCGTGGCGTATCTGCGCGAGGCCGAGGACGCGTTTGGTGCACGCGACGAGCGCCTGCTGACGCCTGCCGAGCACGAGTTCGTCAAGTTCCTGGCCTTTGTGCATGCGGACGCCTATGGTCGCGGCCTGGGTATCGATGCGACGAGTCCGGCGTTTGGCCCGCTTACCTGCAACGCTGGCGTCATCCGCGTGGCGGATGGCCATATTGAGCAGGTCATCGACGTGCGCTTCCCCGACAGCACGAGTGCCGATACCATCCGCGAGCAGCTCGATCCGCTCGTGGGCCGTTTTGGCGTGACGTGCCGTGTGGGTCGTGCGAAGGTGCCGTTCTCGGTCTCTGCCGACGATCCGGCCGTGAAGGCACTTATTGATACCTATAACGAGTTTACGGGCAAGCATGCTGAGCCCTTTGCCATGGGCGGCGGCACGTACGCGCGCAACTTTGCCCGCGCCGTCTCGTTTGGCCCCGAGGAGACCGGTCTGGAGCTGCCCGAGTGGGGCGGCCAGATGCACGGTCCCAACGAGTGCGCCAACGAGGAACAGCTCAAGCAGGCGCTCAAGATTTATATCGTGGCGATCTTACGTTTGAACGAGCTTGAGCTTTAAGGCTGCGGCGTTTTAACAACTTAGCACCCCTTTCGTCCGGGCTTTTTAAGTTGCGGTGGAATAGTTCCTAGAATGGGCCATTTGATGGCCAAGCAGGAACTATTTCACCGCAACTTTGTTTTTATTGGTGTAAAAGGCGGGTCATGCTTGGTGGCGGGTTTGTTATTCGTTTGTAAAGCCGAGCCGCGCTTGCGGTAAGGGTCTATCAGATGCCCGTAATAAAGCGCAGCTGACGCGGGCGCTGCCCGATCGAGACCGTATCTTTCCAAACAGCAAAGCGGGCAGGGTGCCCGCGAGTCGCTTGTATGAAAGGAAGATCATGCTCGATCAGGCTTATTCTCGTCGTCAGTTCCTCGGCCTCGCTGGTGGTCTTGCCAGCATCGTCGGTCTCGGTCTCGTTGGTTGCGGCGGCGCAGGCGCAACCGAC
The DNA here is from genome assembly GCF_003474585.1 of Collinsella sp. AF39-11AT. Classification (NCBI taxonomy): domain Bacteria; kingdom Bacillati; phylum Actinomycetota; class Coriobacteriia; order Coriobacteriales; family Coriobacteriaceae; genus Collinsella; species Collinsella sp. AF39-11AT. The sequence continues at coordinate 41,336 of NZ_QROG01000002.1, forward strand.
GCCGCCGACAAGGGTAGCGCCGCTGCTGCCGAGTCCGTCTCGGGCGAGGTAACCTACGACGGCGCCTCCTCGTTCCAGGCTCTCGTCGAGGCTGCTGCCGAGAAGTTTATGGATGCCAACCCCGACGTCTCCGTCTCCGGTTCGGGCAACGGTTCGGGCAAGGGCCTGACCGCTGTCGCCGCCGGCACCGTCACCATCGGTAATTCCGATGTCTTCGCCGAGACCAAGCTCGAGGCCGATCAGGTCAAGAACCTCGTCGATCACGAGGTCGCCGTCGTGGGCATGGGCCCCGTCGTCTCCAAGAACGTGACAGTCGACGACCTGACCCTCGAGCAGCTCAAGGGCATCTTCTCCGGCCAGATCACCAACTGGAAGGAGGTCGGCGGCGACGACGCCAAGATCGTCGTTCTCAACCGCAAGGCCGGCTCCGGCACCCGCGCCACCTTCGAGGCCGCCGTCTTTGGCGACGAGGCCGTCGACTTTAAGGGCGACGCCGAGCTCGACAAGTCCGGCGATGTCCAGACTCAGATGGGCAGCACCGACAACGCCATCTCCTACCTTGACTTCTCGCACTTCGATGACTCCAAGTTCAACGCCATCATGGTCGAGGGCGTCGAGCCCAAGAGCACAAACGTCACCGACGACTCCTTCAAGATCTGGGCGACCGAGCACATGTACTGTGCTAAGGACGCCGACGAGGCCACCAAGGCCTTCCTGGAGTTCATGCTTTCCGACGACGTCCAGGGCAAGCTCGTCGAGGAGCAGGGCTTTATTCCCGTTTCTGCCATGAAGGTCGTCAAGGACGCCAGTGGCAAGGTCTCCGCTAAATAAGTAATCGCCCCCGGAAAGGTTTGCAATGGCAAAACAGCTGCCAAAGCGCGAGCTTGAGAACGTGGGCCTGGGCGTCACGGGTGCGTGCGTAGCGCTCGTGACGCTTGTCGTTGCCGCGCTCATCTTTATGGTCGCCCAAAAGGGCCTCTCGGCTTTTTTCAAGGACGGCGTCTCGATCGTCGAGTTTTTTATCGGTACCAAGTGGGACCTGGCCAACACGGCCGAAAACGGCCTGCCCTACACTGGCGCCCTGCCCCTGATCGTCACCTCGTTTGCGGTCATGGTGCTCTCCACGCTCATCGCACTGCCCATCGCCATCGGCTCTGCCATCTTTGCGGTCGAGATTAGCCCTAAGTTTGGCTCCAAGGTCTTTCAGCCGCTTATTGAGCTTTTGACCGGCATTCCCTCGGTCGTCTTTGGCCTGATTGGCTTTCACGTGGTCGTCGGTCTTATGAAGAGCGTTTTCCACGTGAGCACGGGTCTGGGCATCTTGCCCGGCGCCATCGTGCTGGCCGTCATGATTCTGCCGACGATGACCACGCTTTCGGTCGATAGCCTGCGTGCCGTGCCCGATAGCTACCGTCAGGGCTCGCTCGCGCTAGGCTACACCCGCTGGCAGACCATCTGGCACGTGGTGCTCAAGAGCGCCATGCCGTCGCTCATGACCGCGGTCATCCTTGGCATGACCCGCGCCTTTGGCGAGACGCTTGCCGTGCGCATGGTTATTGGCGGCATCGAGGCCATGCCGACGTCGCTGCTGTCGCCGGCCTCGACCATTACCACCACGCTCACCACATCCATGGCGGTCTATGCCGAGGGTTCGGCCCAGGACGACGTCCTGTGGGCGCTCGGTCTGCTGCTGATGGGCATGAGCCTCATCTTCATCCTGATCATCCATCTCATTGGCCGCAAGGGGGCGAAGGCTCGTGGCTAGCACGCGCATCCATATCGACGAGACGAGACTCGGGCGCGTCCAAAAGCAGGACCGCATCGCCACGGGCGTGCTGACGGCGATTGCCGCCATCGTCATGCTCATCGTCGTCTCCATGGTGGCCTACATCCTGTTCGAGGGTATCTCGACGCTGTTCCAGCCGGGCTTTCTCACGCAGCCCGCACACGCCAACGGAACGCAGGGCGGCGTGCTCTACCAGCTGTTCGACTCGTTCTATCTGCTGCTGATTACCCTGATCATCTCGGTGCCCATCAGCCTGGGCGGCGCGGTCTTCCTAGTTGAATACGCGCCCGACGGTCCCATTCGCGACATCGCCTCGACCGCCATCGAGACGTTGTCTTCGCTGCCCTCCATCGTCGTCGGCATGTTCGGCTTTCTGGTGTTCTCGGTGCAGCTGGGCTGGAAGTACTCCATCATCTCCGGCGCCGTCGCGCTCACCATGTTCAACATCCCCATCCTGGTGCGCGTGATTCAGCAGGCGCTCGAGGACGTGCCGCAGGCCCAGCGCGATGCGTGCCTGGCCATGGGCCTCACTCGCTGGGAGGCCACACTGCACATCCTGATTCCCGAGGCCATGCCCGCCATCGTGACCGGCATCGTGCTTTCGGCCGGCCGCGTGTTTGGCGAGGCCGCGGCGCTGCTCTTTACCTCGGGCATGAGCTCGCCGGTCCGCCTCAACTTCTTGAGCTTTAACCTGTCGAGCCCCACCTGCGCCTGGAACGTGTTCCGTCCCGGCGAGTCGCTGGCCGTGCACATCTACAAGATCTATGGCGAGGGCAGCCCCGAGGCCCAGCAGATCGTCTGGGGCACCGCGGCACTGCTGATGATTTGCGTGCTGCTGTTTAACGTAGTCGCCCGTATCGTGGGCAAGCAACTGGCAAGGAAGATGACGGCCGAATGAGCGATATGAATGCAACGCCCGCAACCGAGGCGGCCACGTCCGACACCCCCCAGGACTTTCTGTCGAGCGTGGGGGAGAGCGAGAGGCGCGTGCGCGTGAGCGGCAAGGCCGTGAGCGACGAGGTCGTGCTCTCCGCCAAGGACGTCAACGTGTACTATGGCGACCACCATGCGCTGCACAATACGTCGCTCGACTTCCACAAGGGTGAGATCACGGCGCTCATCGGGCCTTCGGGCTGCGGCAAGTCGACCTTCTTGCGTAGCCTCAACCTGATGAATCGCGAGATTCGCCGCTGTCGCGTGGAGGGCGAGATCAACTACCGCGGGCGCAACGTGAACACCAAGACCGAGAACACGTACGAGCTGCGTCGCTCCATCGGCATGGTGTTCCAGCAGCCAAACCCCTTCCGCAAGTCCATTCGCGACAACATCACCTTTGCGCCCAAGCGCCACGGCATCACCGACCGTGACGAGCTCGACCGCATGGTCGAGGAAAGTCTGCGCGGTGCCGCGCTGTGGGACGAGGTCAAAGACAAGCTCGACAAGAGCGCCTACGCGCTTTCGGGCGGTCAGCAGCAGCGTCTGTGCATTGCGCGCACGCTGGCGCTCAACCCCGATGTGATCCTGTTTGACGAGCCCTGCTCGGCGCTCGACCCCATCTCGACGCTGGCGATCGAGGACCTGATGTCGTCGATCGTGGCCGACCGCGCCATCGTCATCGTGACGCACAACATGGAGCAGGCGTCGCGCGTGTCCAACCGCACGGCGTTTTTCTACATGGGCGATATGGTCGAGTACGACGAGACCGACGAGATTTTCCAACGGCCCAAGGATAAGCGGCTGAATGATTACCTCACCGGCATGTTCTCCTAGTCCGGGACATGCTTGAGGCCCGCGGCGGCCACGGTTGCCGCGGGACTGATTGGAGAGGCGGGTCATCTCTTGCGGGAGATGGCCCGCCTTTTTGTGTCGTGTGCTGGTGCGCTTGCCCAAAACCACCACGAAGGCGCCCGTCCCCTTTGTGGTGGTTTTCGCTATCATGGAGAACGTTGAATTTCTACGAAGGAGCAGGGCATATGGCGATTCTTTTGGGATGCGATTCCGTCAGCCTAGAGTTTCCCACCAAGCATATTTTCGATAGCGTGACGCTCGGCGTGGGCGAGGGCGACCGCATTGGTATTGTCGGTAAAAACGGCGACGGCAAGTCGACGCTGCTGAGCGTGCTCGCCGGCACGCTGGAGCCCGATGACGGACGCGTGACGCACCGCCGCGGCATCACGATCGGTCTACTCGGCCAAAAGGACCAGCTTGTCGATACCGATACCGTGCATCATGCCGTTGTGGGTGACGCCCCCGAGTACGAGTGGGCGTCGAGCCCCCGTACGCGCCAGATTCTGGCCGGTCTTATTAGCGATGTGCCCTGGGAGGGCGTGGTAGGCGAGCTCTCGGGCGGTCAGCGCCGCCGCGTGGACCTCGCGCGCCTGCTGATCGGCGACTATGACGTGCTCATGCTCGATGAGCCCACCAACCATCTGGACATGCGCACCATCAACTGGCTTGCGCGTCACTTAAAGGCCCGCTGGCAGCGCGGTCAGGGCGCGATGCTCGTGGTCACGCACGATCGCTGGTTCTTGGACGAGGTCTGCACCAGCATGTGGGAGGTTCACGACGGCCAGGTCGATCCCTTCGAGGGCGGCTATTCGGCATATATCCTGCAGCGCGTGGAACGCGACCGCATGGCCGCGGTTACCGAGGAGCGCCGTCGCAACATGGCACGTAAGGAGCTCGCGTGGCTGAGCCGCGGTGCCCAGGCGCGCTCCACCAAGCCCAAGTTTCGCGTGGATGCCGCTCGCGAGCTGATCGCCGACGTGCCGCCCGTGCGTGACGAGCTGGAGCTCAAGCGCCTGGCCGTGAGCCGCCTGGGCAAGCAAGTTATCGATGTGGTCGACGTGGACGCCGGCTATGCGGATACCGATGGCGCGCCCAAGCAGGTGCTCAACGACGTGACCTGGCTCATTGGTGCGGGCGACCGCTATGGTCTTTTGGGCGAGAACGGCGCCGGCAAGTCGACGCTGCTCGACGTGATCCAGGGCAAGATCGCGCCCCTGCGCGGCCGCGTGAAGATCGGCCAGACGGTGCGCTTTGGCGTGCTGTCGCAGCAGCTCGAGGAGCTCGAACCCTACATGGGCGACACGATCCGCGAGGTGCTCAGCCACTATAAGAAGTACTACGTCATTGACGGCAAGGAGACTTCACCCGAGAAGCTCTGCGAGCGTCTGGGCTTTACGACGCAGCAGCTCTGGAGCCGCATCGGCGATCTTTCGGGCGGCCAGCGCCGTCGTCTGTCGCTGCTACTGACAATCCTGGACGAGCCCAACGTGCTCATCCTGGACGAGCCCGGCAACGACCTGGATACCGACATGCTGGCGATTGTCGAGGACTTGCTGGACGGCTGGCCGGGCACGCTGATCCTGGTGACGCACGACCGCTTCTTGATGGAGCGCGTGACCGACCAGCAGTGGGCACTGCTCGACGGTCACCTGACGCATATGCCCGGCGGCGTGGACCAGTACCTGCGCCTGTGCAACGCCACGGCCGAGGGCGAGCCCGTGGGCGCACCGAGTGCCAAGACCGGCACGTTCGACACCGGTGCCGCAGCGGTTGCGGCCGAAAAGCCCAAGTCGAGCGGGCAGCCCAACGGTCTTTCCAACGCCGAGCGCCAGAAGCTCCGCCGCGAGGTGAGCTCGCTCGAGCGCAAGATGGAGACGCAGCGCGCTCGCGTGGAGGAGGCCGAGGCTGCGATGGCGCAGGTCGACCCCACCAATTACACGGCGCTGGGCGAGCAGCAGGCAAAGATCGACGAGGCCCACGCCGCCATGGACGAGTTGGAGATGGCGTGGCTCGAGGCGAGCGAGAAGCTCGAGGGCGAGGAGTAGGCGAGGATGATCAAGGCCGCGTTTTTCGATATCGACGGCACGTTGCTGAGCTTTAAGACCCATCGGATTCCGGCGTCGGCGCAGCAGGTGCTCGACAGCTTTCATGAGCAGGGGATTGCGTGCGTGATCGCCACGGGTCGCCCGACCTATCAGATGCCCGATTGGCTGTTCGATCTTGGTTGGGATGCGTACATTACGCTTTCGGGCCAGCACTGCTTTGATGCCGAGGGGGTTTACCGCAGCTGCCCGATCGATCCGGACGACGTCGCGGTGATCGTGGACCAGGTGGCCGAGGGGCGCTACGACTCGCTGTGCATGCAGGGCGAGAACTCGTTTGTGAACCGCCTGTCCGAGCGCGTGGTGACGGCCGGGAGCAACGCGGGGATTGTCTACCACGAGAAGCCGTTTGAGCACGCCTTTGACGCGCCAGTCTACCAGTTCTGCGCCTTTGTGGACCCGGCCGACGAGCATATCGTGACTGATGCGGTGTCGCATTCGCTCACTACACGCTGGTGCGACCTGTTCTGCGACATTATTCCCGCTAACGGCGGCAAGGACCTGGGCGTGGCGGCGACGCTCGAGCGGCTTGGTATCGACGCGAGCGAGGCGATTGCCTTTGGCGACGGCGAGAACGACCTGTCGATGTTTGCCGCCGTGGGCACGAGCGTGGCCATGGGCAACGCGCAGGATACCGTGAAGGCCGCGGCGACCTACGTAACGACCGCCGTGGATGACGACGGCATCTACAACGCCGCGAAGCACTTTGGCCTCGTGTAGCTGCGACCCGGCACTTGGGGACGCTCCTTATCTGCCGGCAGCTGGGGACACTCCTTGCGGGGCGTTCCCATTTTGTTTTCATCTCGCACGTTTTGTGAAACGCGGCTAACTTTTTGGTCAATGCAGTAAGACATGGTCAACTTTTGCGGTAAAGTAAGCCAAGGAAAGTATCCAAAGGCTAACTAGAAGCCATCGCGAAAGGCGGCCCATGGCCCTGCGTGAATCCGGAGAAGACTATCTCGAATCGATCTACGTTCTATCGGAACGTCAGGGCATCGTGCGCTCGATCGACGTTGCGGAGTACCTCGGCGTAACCAAGGCGAGCGTTTCCAAGGCCATGGCGACGTTGGAAAGCAACGGCTATGTCGAAATGGGCAAGCGCGACGTTCATCTGACGGAGCGTGGTCTGGAGGTCGCTCGCCAAATGTGGGAGCGTCACTGCTTTTTCGTGGGGCTGCTGGAGGATGCGGGTGTTTCGGCTGAGGTCGCGTCGCAAGAGGGCTGCCACATGGAGCACTGCCTGAGCGAGGAAAGCTTCGAGAAGCTGAGGGCGATGCTGGGACGGGACAGCGACCGGGACCAGTAGCCCCGCCAACCAAGTCCAACTCAGACAAGGAACCCCGCCAGCAAGCGATGCCCAAGAACCGCCAGCAACGTTACCGCAGGCCGGGACCGGGCTTGGTTTTTGAAAACACTCCGCAGACCAGAAGCGCCCCCGTTCGTAGCTCCGAAGGAGCAGAACGGGGGCGCTTCATTGGTCGAGGACGTTTTCAAAACCAAGCCCGGTCCCGGCCGGAGGGACCACAGGCGCTACAGGTTCTTGACACCCATCGCGCGCATGGCGTTCAGGATAGCGATGATCGCCACGCCCACGTCGCCAAAGACGGCAAGCCACATATTGGCGATGCCCAGCGCTGCCAGCACAAGGATCAGCAGCTTAATGCCCAGCGCAAAGATAATGTTCTGCCAAACAATCGTCATGGTCTTGCGCGCCACGCGGATCGCGCGGGAAATGTTGGACGGCTTGTCGTCCATCAGCACCACGTCGGCGGCCTCGATCGCGGCGTCCGAGCCCATGGCGCCCATGGCAATGCCCACATCGGCGCGCGTAAGCACAGGCGCGTCGTTGATGCCGTCACCGACAAAGGCGAGCTTGCCCTTGCCACTTTCGGCCGCGAGCAACGCCTCAACGCGCTCGACCTTGTCGCCCGGCAGGAGCTGCGCGTGGAACTCGTCGAGACCGAGTTGCTTGGCCACAGACGCTGCAACCTCCTCGCGGTCGCCCGTGAGCATGACGGTTCGGTTGATACCGGCGGCATGCAGGTCGCGAATCGTTTGCTCGGCATCGGCCTTAACGGTGTCTGCAATCACGATGTGGCCGACATACACGCCGTTCACGAGCACGTGGAGGATTGTGCCGGCAACCTCACAGTCCGGTGCTTCAACGCCGGCCGCGGCGAGCATCTTGGCGTTGCCGACGACGACGTGCTTGCCGTCGATGGTTGCCGTCACGCCGTGGCCCGCGTCGTTGGCGGAGTCGCTCACGCGCTTGGGGTCGACCTCGCCCTGGTAGGCGTCGCGCACGGACTGCGCGATGGGGTGATCAGAGAACGATTCAGCAAGGGCTGCGACTTCGAGCAGCGACTGCTCGGTATAGCCAGCCTCGGGGTGCACCGCGACGACTGAGAACGTGCCGTTGGTGAGGGTGCCCGTTTTGTCGAAGACGACGGTGTCCACGTCGGCGAGCGTCTCGAGGTAGTTGGAGCCCTTGATGAGAACGCCCAGCTTGGACGCGCCGCCGATTCCGCCAAAGAAACTCAACGGTACGCTGATCACGAGGGCGCACGGGCAGCTGACGACCAGGAAGGTCAGGCCGCGCAGGATCCAATCGGACCAAGCGCCAGTCACCAGGCCGCCGCCAAGCGCGAGCACCGCGGCAGCGCCAGTGACGGCGGGGGTGTAGACGCGGGCAAAGCGCGTGATGAAGTTCTCGGTGCGCGCCTTCTTTTCGCTGGCATTTTCCACGAGCTCCAGAACACGCGCGACGGTGGACTCGCCAAAGGGCTTGGTGGTGCGCACGTGGATGAGGCCCGTCATGTTGATGCAACCGCTGATGATATCGTCGCCGGTCTTGGCCGGGCGGGGGACCGACTCGCCCGTGAGTGCGGCGGTGTCGAGCTGGGTTTCGCCCTCGACGATGACGCCGTCGATAGGCACGCGCTCGCCGGGCTTGACCACGATCACGGTGCCGACGGCGATGTCATCGGGAAAGACCTGTTCGAGTGTGCCGTCGGCTTGCTCGACGTTAGCGTAGTCGGGCGCGATGTCCATCATGGCACTGATCGACTTGCGGCTCTTGCCCACGGCGTATGCCTGGAACAACTCGCCGACCTGGTAGAACAGCATGACAGCGGCGCCTTCGGCCATGTGCGGGTCGGTGTCGGGGAAGAGCACCATGGCAAACGCGCCGATGGTCGCGACGGCCATGAGGAAGCTCTCGTCGAAGGCCTTGCCGCGGCGGATGTTATTGAATGCCTTTTGCAGTACGTCGTAGCCGGCAATCAAAAACGGCACGAGGAACAGCACAAAGCTGGCGTAGATGTTGCCGGGCTCCCCAAATGCGATAGCGAGGGCGCCGAGCTCGTCGAGGGCATAAACAACGGCAAAAATGCCCAGTGCTACCAGGATGCGGTTGCGCTTATGCTCAAGGGACTCTTTCTTCTTGCGCTTCTTCTTTTTCTTCTTGGGATCGGCGGCTGCCATGATTCAAACCTCCCATTTGAGTGTATGAACACTTGCTCATATAATTTCGCGAGCAAAGGCCGCGGCAAGCGCGGCCTCGCAGGTCAACGTATGCGCGGGTTAGAGAATGATCTCGCAGTCCGGCTCGGCGTCGGCGGTGAACTCAACGACGCGGTCCAGGACCTCGTCGAACTTGGCGTCGTCGGCCTCGAGCGTCAGCTTCTGGGTCATAAAGTTGACCGAAACGGATTTGACGCCCTCGAGCTTGGCAAGTTCGTCCTGAAGCTCGCGCGCGCAGTTGGCGCAATCGATCTCGTCGAGCTTGAACTGCTTTTTCATGGTGGGTTCCTTTCCCTGTGTTAGCGGTCTGGGTGCCGGCCGCGCTGATACCGTGGTTGATTGCTATTCGCAGATATGGCTCATGCCCTGGTTAAGCATGGTGTAGACGTGATCGTCGGCGAGCGAGTAGAGAATGTTGCGGCCGTCGCGGCGGAACTTGACCAGGTGCGACTGCTTAAGCGTGCGCAGCTGGTGCGATACTGCCGACTGCGAGGTTGCGGTCGCTTCGGCGATGTCAGCCACGCAGAGCTCGCGGCCCATGAGGGCATAGAGGATCTTGATGCGTGTGGTGTCGCTGAAGACCTTGAACAGGTCGGCCAGGTCGTACAACAGCTCCTCGTCGGGAAGGTCCTCGGGCGAGCAGGTGGTGGGGACGATCGGCTCGGTGGCCTCGATGCCAGTCTTTGTTTCATCAGCGTGGCTGCTCATTGCAACATCCTTTCATATGAACATGCGCTCATATAATTTACTTCCGATTATATGAGCGCATGTTCATATGTCAATACAATTTACGTTAATTTCGATGACTGCTTGCCGCCTCTGCGATTTTCTGCGGGTTGGGAGACATCGACGCAATGCTCGCCAACATATTTCGAGATGTTCGGCCAGCATGCTAAGAAAGCCACCTTGAGAAGCATTAGAACTGTTCATATTTGTACTTTATCGTGTTAAATACCGCGAGAATCAGTTCTTCCTCTACGGGAGTTCCTGCAGAATCAGTTTTATCTAAAGTTATATTGAGCATTGCTGCAGCCAATCTGGCACATCGGTGGCCGAATAAGTCGAAAAATGTAGGTGGACATCCGCAGAGATCGCCTTTAGAAGAGCGAATTCTCAATTAGATCAATAATCGTGTCGTCTTCCGTGCGGTTTTCATCGATTTTTGCGAACATGTCGCATTCCCAAGGCCCATTGATTTCCTCAGCAAGGGCCCCGACGTGTTGCATGTCGTCGGGTTCTGGCACATCGTTGATGCTCGGGTCATCAGCTTGCGGATATTGGCTTGCAATTTCGCGCTTGGCGGCCTCTTCTTCTTTGAGTGTCTCCAGGACGCGGCGACCGTATTCGAAGTAGCGCCGCAAGACAAATTGACGAAGAGTTTCTTGCAGGATGGCGAAGTTATCCGGGAGTCGACCGGGCCATATCTTCTCGCGAATGCGAATCGCTTCCATGACCCGCCTAAAAGCGGACTGCTTGAAAAACGAATGACGACTAACTGTGATAACGGCATATCCCATGTTTCGCAGCGTGTTTCGGCGTTCCTCGTCAATTGATTGCTGTTCGGGCTCGTCGTGGTAAAAGCCGTTGTATTCGATATCGGTCATCGAATTTTCGAGCAGCGCGTCGAGGTAGAAAACCGTCCGTCGCGTTAGGGCGGCGTATCTTTTGGGGACTGGGATCGGATAGTCCGTTTTGATAGCGCGTATGGCTAAGCCACCCATTGACTTGGGCATTGTCAGCATCATGACAAACGCCGTTTCGAGTGGGGAGCGACAGCCTTCGCGTACATAAGAAAGTGCCTTAAGTGCTTTATTAGATCCACGATACCCCGATGCCTCTGAAAAGAAGGCTCTGAGCTCTTCAACGCTGGTTAGGGCTGGGCGCTCGCGATATTGAGTTTCGTCGGACGTTCCAAGCGCGTAGGAGCCGCAGATTTCAAAGCAATACTCAACGAGCTCCGAAAGGTTGAGGTCGGCTGCTGCTTCTAACGCGCACAGCTTGATATCGACGATGTAGACGTTCGGCTCGAGTTCTAGGTAGCTTTCTGCATCAAACGTATAGCGCGTGCAGTGGCAGATGCAGCCCTTGCGGTGCCTTTTGGCATTATTGGAAAACGTCAGCACATGGATGCTTTCAGAATCGACATTCTTTCTGTTGAGCCATGCTCGCGCCGCTTCCAGGTTGGACGTGGTCGGCGCAGACACCTTGATCTTTTCCATAGGTATGGGATCGGTCGCGTGGCTTGCGAGCGAGCTGACTGTTTGGTATACAGCGCGTGCCGTGGTATGTGACAGAACGATTCCCATACGCGCATGATGGCATAGCGGACGCCATATACGCTCGAAACTTCGGGCAACGGTATTGGGGCGCGGCTTATCTTCTGCGAACGGTGGGTTTTTGAGCTGTCGTATTGAGGGGGGCAGCTTCGGCTGGGGAGGTTTCTGTCGGCTGCCCCATTTTGGTGAACTTTAGTTGCGGATTCGTAGCTTCTAAGCGTTTTTGCCGACCGCTCAGATGCCTCACCAACATAATTTGAGTTATTGGGCCTTATCCTATACGAATGGTGCGATCGCAACGTCCTATTCGAATTGATTCAGGTAGATTTATAGGGCTTGGTTGCGAAATTGGGGCGACTATAGCGCTCGATTGCGGTTCAAGGGGCCTCGACTAGTGGTTCAGCTGGCCGAACAACTCGAAAAAAGTAGGTGGGCCAACCTGCCGACTATGTGAAGCATGCGTATTTGCTCGTTTTGATTAAAACTAGGGTGCAGCCATAAGACTGCGCCCTAGTTTACTGCGTGCCGGTGCGTCCAGACGGATTGCACTGTGCCTGGCAGGCGCTCCCGCAGATGGATCGGTTATTTCGCAAACAGGTTCTTGAGGTTGAACTCGGCCTGTACCGTGCGGAGCATGAGGTCGGTGTCGTCCAGACCCAGATGCTGCTCGTTGGCGTCGGGCGCGAGGGTGCCGCGACGGCGTGCCCAGTTCTCGAGCGCGGCGGGGGCGGACTCGCGGGGGAGCGAGCGCACGTCGGCGTCCAGGCTGCGGCAGATCTGGCGCGAGTCGATGACGATGATCTTACCCGCGCGGCGTGCCTCGGCGTAACCGTCCAGGTGAATCTTGAACCAGCTGTCCTCAAAGGCGGCGTTATGCGCCATGTACGGGTACTTCTTCATAAGCTTGAGCAGCTGCTTTTGCAGCTCCTTGTTCTCGCGGAAGGGCGTTTTGCCGTCGATGTCGTCCCAGGTAATGTGGTGGATATTCGACAGCGGCACATCTTCGCCGCGGTAGATGTCGGGCAGGCCGCAGTAGTGTGCCTCGGCGTCATGCGGGACGGCGTCGCTGGTGAGCTCCATGATCTCCCAGCCCACGTTGATGATATAGCCGCGCTCGGGTGCACGGCCGGTGGTCTCGATGTCGATACCGAGCACGGTGCCCTGGATGGGTTTGCGGGCGTAGGCCACGCCGAGCGCGTCGCGGTCGCCGCGGATTTCGCGCATAACGGACGCGGCGGTGCGCTTTTGCATCTTGCCGATGGCGGCGCAGGTGTCGGCATCGGACAGGCCGCGCGAGAGCGTCGCGGGCGTCACGTTGCGCAGACGCGCCTCGCCAATCTGGTCGCACAGGTCGCGGTTGCGGTCGGCCAGGTCGCGCACGGTGGCAAAGTCGAAGCCGGGGTCGCCCTCGGCGGTAAAGTACTCGGTCTCGAGCACCTTGAGGGCCTCCTCGCCCTTCTGGCGCTCGGACTCCATGGCGCCGTGGTCGCCGTAGATAAACATGGGGATAAACGGCTGGCGCTCGTATTCGAGTGCTTGCGATACGTTCATATGCTACTCCTTGGACGGGCCGCGTTGTGCGGCTCGAGGTTACTGAGTTATGGCGAGATGATAGTTTACCATAGGCAACTATTGGCACCGCGCCCGGGACAACTACAATACCCTAGTTGACCGCTAGGACTTTTACAATGCTGCCGAAAGACACGAAAGGTTCCATCCGTCATGGATTTACTGATTGATATTCTGCTCGACGCCGGCAAGGACACGCTGTCGCTGCTGCCGTTTTTGTTGGTGACGTATCTTGCTCTCGAGACACTTGAGCACGTTGCGGGCGACCGCGTCAACGGCGCTATCAAGCGCGCCGGCGCTGCGGGTCCCGTGGTTGGCTCGCTGCTGGGCATGGTGCCGCAGTGCGGATTTTCGGCCATGGCAGCAACGCTGTACGCCGGCCGTGTCGTGACCTTGGGCACGTTGGTGGCGGTGTTCCTTTCGACCTCCGATGAGATGCTGCCGCTGTTGCTTGCCGAGCAGGTTCCCGTGCAGACTATGGCGATGCTTTTGGCTTCGAAAGCGCTGATCGCACTGGTCACGGGTTTTATCGTGGACGCTGCCATTCGCGGCCTGCGCCGTAACGCCCGCGCGCACGCGGCGATTCGCCGTACCGTGCTGGGAACCGCGGCCAACCCGGCCCACGTGAACTGCGCGCACGACGACCACAGCGGCGGTGACATCATCGACGAGGTGGCCGAGGCAGGCGTGAGCGCCGACCACATCCACGAGCTGTGCGAGCGCGACCATTGCGGTTGTGATGAAGACGAGGACGAGCACGAACACGGACATGGCCACGATCACGGTCATGAGGGCGACTATGAACACCATGATGGTCACGGTCACTCCCATTCCCACGAAGGGACGCCTGTCCTGTCGATTATCCGCAGCGCCATCTCCCACACCGTGCAGGTATCGGTATTCATTTTCCTGGTGACGCTGATTCTGGTTGCCGTGCTCGAGACGTTCGGCGAGTCCGCAATCGAGCGGTTCCTGCGCGGCAACGAGACGCTTGCGGTCCTGGGCTCGGCACTCGTCGGCCTGATCCCCAACTGCTCGGCTAGCGTCGTCATCACGCAACTGTACCTGGAAGGCGCGCTGCAGCTGGCCCCGATGCTCGCCGGCACGCTCATTTCCGCCGGCGTGGGTTATCTGGTGCTGTTCCGCACCAACCGCAGCGCCCGCGAAAATGCCGTGTTCCTGATCATGATGTACGTCATCGGCGCTGGCTGGGGCCTCATCCTCTCCGCCGTTGGCCTTTAAGTAGATTATTGGGACATGTCTTACGATCTACCTCTGTGACCAGGGCATTCCCCGCCGCCAAAACAAATAGGTAGATTTTAGGCATGTCTCAAAAATCTACCTTGGTTAGTGCAGCAACTCGGTGAGGTTGCGTTTAAAGCGGGCGCGGTCTTCGCTGGTAAATGCTGCCGGACCGCGAGTGCGTCCGCCGGCGCGGCGTACCTTCTTTTCCTCGTGGCGAATAAACAGCTGCATGTCGATAGTCGCCTTGTCGTACACGCGCCCGCGCACACCGATGGCGGCGGCATCGCGCCCGAGCACCATGCTCGCCAAGCCAATGTCCTGCGTCACGACCACGTCGCCCGCCTGCAGGCGTTCGACAATGGCAAAGTCGGCGCTGTCGGCGCCCACGCTCACGTCGAGCGTCGTGACCCAAAAGCCGCGTCGCGCGTGCTCGGCATCGCGCGGGTCGTCGCGGCGAATGTGTCGTTCCAGGTTTTGCGTGCTGTTGCCGGCGATAACAACGGCGACGCCCGCCCGCCGCGCGCAGTCAATCGACTCGCGCGTGACCGGGCAGGCGTCGGCATCAATAAAGAGCGTTCGCGGCATCTAGTGCACCAGTTTGCCAAATTGAATGGCGCGAACAATGAGCGTTACGCCAAACACCAGCAGCGCGGCGCCACTAAAGATGACAAGCATCTTGGCCGACCACAGCGGATAGATAAACACGAACATGCCGGCGATGATGGAGAGTGCACCGCTCAGGATGGCGAGGGCGCGGTTGGCGGAAAGCTCGGATTCCAGAATCGACATGACGCCCTCGACGATCCAGCCAAAGCCGGCGACGACCACCACGAGCGTGGTGAGCGTCGCGGTCGAGAAGGCCTGGTTGCGCAGGATTATGACGCCGCCCAGAATGATGAGCAGGTTGGAGATGATGCTCGTAACGCGCCAGCCGGTGGGCAGCAGCGGCTCGAAAACAGCGGTAAACAGCCTGATCGCGGCCGTGATCACAAAGTAGATGCCCAAGACGGTCGTCAGGAAGACGAGGGATTTGGCGGGCGCAAACAGCAGTGCGATGCCGGCGACGAGCGCCAAGACGCCCGTGATGGCGTAAATCCAGCGCACGGCCTTGACGGCCTTGCCTGCCATGCTTTTCTCGTCAAATCCAAACGCGCTCGATTGCTTGTCATCGTTATTAAAGATGCCCATGATGTCTCCTTTCCGTGCGGCGTAAGCCGTAGCTCTTGCAACCAGTATCGCCCAAGGGCGCCGTCGCGTGGGGCGGGAAGGGCGAATGGGAGCCTCATCTTCCCGAATTGTTACCTTTGTTCCCGTTTGGATGCGGAATATTCAACAGGTGTGGAACATTGCGCCGCTGTGTGTAATTGCCTACGTTTTAGGTTAGATTTTCTTAAGAACAATTGGCTTTTATTGGGGGTCTTATGAACGAAGCAGTTCCCGCGGCGCCGGTAAGCGCCGAGTCGATGGCAAAGCAGGGTTGCGAAAAGCTTGGCCTGGACACGTTTGACGCGCTGGTCCGCCGCGCCCGTACGTGCCGCCGTTTTGACGAGTCCATGCGCGTGCCGCGCGAGTTTTTGCTCGAGCTGGCGGAACTGGCGCACCTGGCTCCCTGCGGCGCCAATGCTCAGCGTCTGCGTTTTCATGTGGTGAGCGGTGCCGAGGATTGCGCGCGTGTATTTGATGAGCTTGCATGGGCCGGCGCGCTTAAGGATTGGTCGGGTCCTGCCGAGGGCGAGCGTCCGACCGGCTACATCGCGATTCTTGCCGAGCGCGCTGTTCCGGGTAAGCCCGCCGCGCCCATCACCGAGGTCGACACGGGCATTGCCGCGCAGACGATGATGCTCGCCGCTCGCAGCGCCACGCCCGAGGTGGCAGCCTGCATGTTCAAGGCCTTTACGCCCCACGCGATCGATGCTATGGGGCTCGATAACGACAAGTATGAGCTCAAGCTGATCATGGCTTTTGGCGTGCCGGCCGAGACGCAGATGATCGATGCGATCGATTCCAACCCCGACGGCTCAATTAATTACTGGCGTGACGATGCGCAGGTGCACCACGTACCCAAGCGCCCGCTCGCCGACGTGCTGGTGTAGCTGAGCGTCACCGCGGCGTGATCAGACGGTAAACCACCACAAAGGTGCCTGTCCCCTTTGTGGTGGTACGAGGGGAGAGCGTGTGGCAGATCTGTATTTGGTGCGGCATGGGCAGACTGAGCTCAATGTGCAGAGCATTTTGCAGGGCTGGCACGATTCGCCGCTTACGGCGCGCGGGCGCGAGCAGGCGCTGACGGCGCGTACGGCGTTTGCGGCGCGTGGCGTGGCCTTTGATCATGTGTATTCCTCGCCGTTGGGCCGGGCGCGGCATACGGCCGAGCTTATCGTTGGCGAGGGCCGTTCCATTGAGCTGGTCGATGACCTGCGTGAGTGGCATTTTGGCTCGCTGGAGGGCACATCAAATCGCGAGATGCCGCCGCAGCCCTGGGGCGATTATCCGGTGGCCTTTGGCGGCGAGTCGGAAGTGCAGCTTCAGTCGCGCATGGTCGCGGCGCTGTCCCGTATTATGGCCCGGCCGCAGCACAACTGCGTGCTGGCGGTTTCCCACGGCTCAGCCTGCCAGGAGTTTCTTGAGTATGTGACTGGCGGGGGAGAGCTACCCGACAACGGTGCCGTGCTTCATTTTGGCTATTGCGACGGGGCGTTTTCGCTCTTGGGTTGGTAACGAACGAAAGGACCCCTATGAATAAAGATCTGTATCTGGTCCGTCATGGACAGACGATATTCAACCTTAAGCGTATCATTCAGGGGTGGAGTGACTCGCCGCTTACGCAGTTGGGTTGCGACCAGGCGGCGCGCGCCGGCATGTTTTTACGTGCGCGCGGCATTGAGCCCGATCATGCCTACACCTCCACGCTTCATCGCACCGAGCAGACTATCGCCAACTTGTGGCCGGGCTTGGCGTACGAGCGCCTGGACGGCCTGCGTGAGTGGTTCTTTGGCGACTTTGAGGCCGAGCGCGTGATGCTTATGCCCGAGCGCCCGTGGCGCGATTTCTATCGTCAATTTGGCGGCGAGGGCCAGATCCAGGTGCGCGAGCGCATGGTGACGACGCTGACCGAACTCATGCAGCGTCCGGACCATACGTGTGTGCTCGCGGTAAGCCATGGCTCGGCTATCAAGGAGTTTATGGATCACGTGAAGGGTGCGGCGGCCGACGAGCGCGATCGCGTGCCGGGCAACTGCTCGGTGCTGCACTTTGCGTTTGGCGACGAATCCGACACGTTTGAGTTGGTCGAAGTCTTTACGCAGGAGGATTACGCGTGCGAGCTGGGGCTTGAACCGCTTGTAGCGGCAGTAGGCCCGCAGCGCGGGTAGCGCTGGCGTTGCGGCGCGGTTTGCCGGCGAAATTGTTTGATGCGAAAGGGGCGGGGATGCATGCACGGGCATTGCATCCCCGCCCCTTGTTTGTTTGGATGCTGGGTTTTCCAGCTTAGCGTTTGAGTTCGCTAGAACCGTGAGACCTGGTGAGTGAGCAGACCCGTCGGAACCTGCGGCGCGCTGCCGCTGACCTGCGCGGCGGGGAACAGCACGGCTACAGCAAAGTTGAACGGCTCTTTGCCAGAGTAGGCGCCGGCAGCGCGGGCCTCGTCGGCCAGAATCTGCGATGCCCCAGCCAGTGCGGCGACATAGGCGGAGTCACCGGCGAACACCGGGTCGGGCGCCTGATCGAGCATGGCACGGATGGCGGCAACGGCGTCCTCGCGCTTGACCTCCCACACGCGATGTGTGACGCCCGCGGGATCGGTGACGGCGTAGAGCGATGCGCCCTCTTTGGCAGCGCTCAAAATGATATCCATGACGGGCGACGCCTCGTAGGCGAGCGACACGGGGCGCGGTTGCACCTTGAGCTCGGCGATCGCGCGCGCGGTGGCGAGTGCGTCGATGCTCTCGGCGGCAGTCTCGTCGCCGCCCGTCAGCACGTTAACCGGGCAAATCGCCACGACGCCCGTCGCACGTCCCGGCTCGCCCGAGCATTCGTACACGTAATACGCCGCACCCGGGTCCTTGAGCATTAGGCCGTCAGCAATGGCGCCGCGCAGGGCGTCGTTGCCGCTCAGGATACCGCCCATCGCAGGCAGCGCCTCGAGCACACGGTCCTGAGCCGGGCGGATGCAGGGAAACGGAAGTGCTTTCATGGGCGGTCCTAACGCGCGAGTCGGTTTGTTCGCGGCTTATTATGCCCCAACTTGGCCGCTTGCGTCCCAGAGCGTGTTATCGGCAAGCACGATGAGCACGTTTTGGCAGCGAACGATATCGGCATGGGGCACATACTCGTCGGGCTTGTGTGCGAGCGCCAACGAGCCGGGGCCGTAGCTCATACAATTGCGGTTGCCTGTCTTGCCGGCAATGACGGCGGTGTCGGTGTAGCCGGTAAAGAAGCCGACGGTCGTGTCCGCGTCCGTCACGTCATCGGCGGCACGCTTGAGCGCTGCTAGAAGGGGAGAGTTCGGGTCGCGCTCGATGGCGGGGCGGTCGCCCGTCACGGTGTAGCTGCCATGGCAACCGGGAACGGCGGCTTCGGCGACGGCGATGGCCTGCTCTACCATGCGCGTCGCGGCGGCCGTATCAGTCGGCGGGGTCAGGCGCATATCGACCCAGACCTTAGCGTGGTCGGGCACGACATAGGGACGGTAGCCACCCTCGATCTGTCCAAACGTGATGGTCGATGGCCCCAGCTCCTCATGTAAAGGTAGCGTCGCAAACGTGCGACGAAGCGAGCACGCGACCTCGGCTATGGCGGCGACGGCGTCGGCGCCCTTCCAAGGCTGGCTTGCATGCGCCGTCACGCCAGCCATTTCAATCTCGAACCACGTACGCCCCTTGTGCGCCACCTGGATCTGCCCGTCGGTGGGCTCGGTGTCCAGCACCCATTCGCGCGAGCCGACCCAGCCGGCATTGATGGCCGCCTCGGAGCCGCGCATAAAGTCTTCCTCGTCGACCGAGCAGATGAGCGAAAAGCCGCGGCGTGGCAGCGCGCCATCCGCCGCCACGCGCTCGAGCGTATGGACCAGTGCGGCAATGGCGCAGGCCAGGCCACCCTTCATATCGCAGGCACCGCGGCCATAGAGTTTATCGTCGCGCACAACCGCCCCAAGCGGTGCGATGTCTGCGTCCCAGCCATCGCCCAAGGTGACGGTATCCATGTGGCAGATATAGACCAGCCGCGGCTCGTCGCTTTGGCCCGGCACGGTGACTTTAAGGTTGCGGCGCCCGGGCAGCACTTCGAGCTCCTCAATCTGCACGGCATCGAGCGCAGAACTATCAAGTTGTGCCAGCTGCTGCTCAATGAGCCTCTTAATGAAGCGCTCAATTTCATCCTCATACGCGCCCGGGTCTGAGCTGTCGATCCGCACGAGTCCTTGCGTAAGCCGCCAGGCAAAGTCCTCATCAACCATATGCAACCTCACAATCAGTTTGCTTTCCAAACCGATTGTAAGCCTCCTGAGAGATCCGCGACGTGGGCGTGGCAGTATTTACCGTTCGCAGGCCGAGCCAGCGCGTTTGCCGTCCGAGCGGGTTCACAAGCGACGCAGCGGGTACGTACCCTTCATGGACGACATGCTGTGCGACATATCTGCCTTTCGGTATCACCGGATACCTCCACAGGTCTTGGCAATAATGCCGGACCTGCCCGATTCTGCGGACGATCCGCGCAGGGAGCACCTATGTGAGCATCCGCTCGTCACGCATTTCCTGGGCACCCCGTTACACGTGTTGGCGCAGGGCAGCTGCGGACGTAAGGGCGATCGCATTGTCAGGCATGTTTGGAACGGGGAGAGGCCGTTTGATTCCGTGCGGCAGACGGAGTTTGGCCTCGATGTTGCGTCCCCACTCTTTACCCTGCTGACCCTGGCTTCCTCGGTCTCAAACGAGCGTCTAATCATGTGCATGTATGAGATGTGCGGCACCTTTGCCGTGTGCAAGATTGCACCTCAGGTAAAGTCGGCACTTGAGCAGGCATACGGGGGCCGGTGGGGTGACGCACGGTCGGGCTGGGAAAACGTAAAGGATGTCTCGGGGAATCCAACGGACTTGTGGAAACGACCTCCCTTGATCGAGCTCTCTGAGCTTACCGAGTACGTCGATAAGATCCCGGGGCTCCGCGGCGCTAAATCGTTCACGCGTGCCGCGAAATGCATTACGGGGGTGGCGGCATCGCCGCTCGAGGTCCAGGCTTCGATGCTGTTTGGCCTTACGAGGTTGCGCGGCGGCGAAGGGCTGCGCCTTACCAATAACGTCGAGATTCGCTTGACGCGCAGTGCCCGCCTGATTTCGGGGCTTGATAGGCGCTATGCCGATATTCTGCTGGCAAATAAGGACGGCAGCCGAGAGTGCCTGGTTGAATGCCAAGGTAAAGCCATACACGGATCCATAGAATCCAAGATCTCGGACTCCGATCGAACGACGGCTTTGCAAGCCATGGGATATCCCGTCGTTCTGATGACCTATGGTCAGCTGGCCGATTCCGATGCCTTCCGCGTGGTGATGGAGCTCATCATGTCCTATCTCGATGTGCCGCTGAAAGACAAGACGCCGCGGCAGCAGGAGCTCGAACGGCGGCTTCGTGAGGAGATTTTTATCGATTGGGCGGGAATGTAGCCGCGCGGGCGGAAAATGGTCGCGCGGACTAGAGTTTTGGTCGCAAAATACTTATATTTTGCCTTGGACGGGCCTTAAAAATGCTACCTAGAATAAGTTGTTTCGGAAAATGGACAGTCAACTTACATTCGGCACATAGAGACCGATTTTTACCTACTAAAGTCCCTGATAAAGCTGTTTATCAAAGCGGGTGTGCTTAGCGACTGGAGCCTCACTATCGATTATCTGAAAAAACTTGTTCTGGGTATCATTTTAAAGTCATCCGGAGCAACAAAATCGCCCCCCGTTTCGTGAAAACGGGGGGCGAATGGGCTTCGTGGTCTGTCTGGCAGGTTTGGCGCCGGCGCTACTTAATCACGCGCACGCGATACATCGACGGAATCTGCTTGAGCGCCTCGATGGTGCTGCTGTCCAGGTGCTCGTCGGTGTCGAACATGGTGTAGGCGTTCTCGCCGGCGGACTCGTTGGTCATGCGCTGCACGTTGGCGTTGTCCTTAGCAAGGATTGCCGTGATCTGGCCAATCATGTTGGGCACGTTGGCGTGCAGGCAGGCGATGCGGCTTGCGGCGCGCGCCTTGCCCATGCTGCAGGCGGGGTAGTTGACGCTGTGCGCGATGTTGCCGTTCTCCAGGTAATCCTTGAGCTCGCTAATGGCCATATCGGCGCAGTTGGCCTCGGCCTCGCCAGTGCCGGCGCCCGAGTGCGTGGTGACAAACGTGTTGGGCATCTTGACGGTCTTGGGCGTGGCAAAGTCGCAGCTAAACCAGCTCAGCTTGCCCTCGCGCAGGGCAGCGTCGACGGCGTCCTCGTCAATGATGGTTTCGCGCGCGTAGTTGATGAGGACGGCGTTGGGTGCCAGCAGGTTAATCTGCTCGGTGCTGATCATGCCGATGGTGTCTGCCTTGCTGGGCACGTGCACGGTGAGGTAGTCGCAGCCGCGGCACAGATCCTCGAGTGTGCCCACGCGCTGCACCTCGCGGCTCAGCACCCACGCGTGCTCAACGGAAATGAACGGATCGTAGCCGTAGGCGTCCATGCCCAAATCGACGCAGGCGTTGGCGACCTTGGAGCCCACGTTGCCCAGGCCGATGACGCCGATGCGCTTGCCCTTGAGCTCGCGGCCCACAAAGGCCTTCTTGGCCTTCTCGGCATCGACCTGAATCGCGGGGTCGTCGGCGTTGTCGCGCACCCAGTTCATCGACTGCACCACGCCACGGCTCGAAAGCACCAGCATGCCCAGGACGAGCTCCTTGACGGCGTTGCTGTTGGCGCCGGGCGAGTTAAAGACGACGACGCCCTTCTTGGCGTACTCCTCGACGGGGATGTTGTTGACGCCGGCGCCACAGCGGGCGATGGCGCGAATGCCCTCGGGCAGCTCGTAGCCGTGCAGGTCGGTCGAGCGCATCAGGATGGCGTCGGCCTCCTCGGCGGTGCTCACAAATTCGTAGCCCTCGCCAAACTCGACTTTGCCGTCTTTGGTGATGTCGTCGATGGTCTTGATCTTGCGCATGGAAAACTCCTTAGCAGGTTTGTTTAAAACAAGTGGTTTGAAGTGGCTGGTCGGCCCGCGCGTTGCGGGCTAGTTAGATCGCGGGCTCAAACTATGCTGTGCTTCGAAGTCCTTCATGTACGTGGCCAGTGCCTGTACGTCTTCCATTGTCACGGCGTTGTAGACGCTGGCGCGCATGCCGCCTACCAGGCGATGGCCCTTGACGTTTTGAATCTGGTGCTCGGCGGCGCCTGCAACAAAGGCCGCATCGAGCTCGACGTCACCGGTGCGGAAGGTGACGTTGGCGATGGAACGGCTGTCGGCCTGAGCGGTGCCGTGGAACAGCTCGCTGTGCTCGAGCAGGTCGTAGAGCAGGTTGGCCTTGGCCCAGTTGCGCTCGGCCATGGCGGCAAGTCCGCCGGTCTCCTCGACCCAGTGGAACACCTTACCGCATACGTAGATGCCAAAGGTGTTGGGCGTGTTGAGCATGGAGCCCTTGGCGGCCTGGGTCTTAAGGTCCAGGTACTGCGGCGTCTGCGCAAAGGCGGGGCCATCTGCGATAAGGTCGTCGCGCACGATGACCACGGTCACGCCCGCAGCGCCGGCGTTTTTCTGTGCGCCGGCGTAAATGAGCCCGTAGCGCTCAACGTCGAGCGGCTGCGACAGGAAGCAGCTCGAGACATCGGCGACCAGCGGCACATCGCCGCAGTTGGGCAGCTCGTGGTACATGGTGCCAAAGATAGTGTTGTTCTGGCAGATGTAGACGTAGTCGAGCCCGTCGCCCGCGGCCTCGGCGGCAATGCGCGCGTTGACGTCGGCCATGGTGGGAATGCGGTCGAAATTGGTGTCCTCGGAGCTCGCGAGCAGCACGGCCTCGCCATATTTGGCGGCCTCCTTGTACGCCTTGTTGGCAAAGTTGCCGGTGACGACGTAGCCGGCGCGGCCGCGGCGCATGAGGTTCATGGGGATGCCCGCAAACTGCAGCGTGGCGCCGCCCTGCAAAAACAGGACACGGTAGTTGTCGGGGATACTCAGCAGGCGGCGCAGGGTTGCCTCGGCGTCGTCGATAATCTGCTGGTACATACTAGATCGATGACTCATTTCGAGCACGGACATGCCGCAACCGCGGTAGTCCATCATCTCGTCGGCGATCTCGGCAAGCACGCTGGTGGGCAGTGCGGCCGGGCCTGCTGAGAAGTTGTGCACACGTGCCATCTTCTAGGTCCCCCTCGGAGTCGTTTGAACGTTCGGGATACTTTAGCACAGTGGAGCGCCGGGCGCGACCGCATCACGGTAAAACTCGAGTGCGCCGCTATGATTTACAGGATGGTTACATGGGGGAGGGATTATCTCGAGGCTCGTATCCGATCCGCCTCGGCCTTCGCTTGTTTCCAGGGGCGCACTCGACCGTTGGTGAGGTCGTCATAGCCACGAGCGATGGCACGTTGAATGTGATCTTCGCGTTCCTGAATGGTAGTTAGTGCGCGCGTCTGATCAGAAATAGACTTTACGACAGGCATACGAAACTCCTTACATAGAAGCATATGTATAACTCTATATTGAATATAGCGGAGGATGGCGTTGGGCGTGTGCGTGCCTGCATTCGTAAGCGCGGTTGTCTGGCAAGTGTGATTTGGGGCGATCTCGTCAAAGCTTCTGAGCTGCGAAAATGACCGTTGACCGGATTTAATTTTGTTGCTCAACATTTGACACTCTGGGCGTGGTAACTTTTTTACCAACAGGTATGATTATTGTCATGTGCGCCGCACCTGCCTGCCGGGTTGCGGCGCACTTGTGACAGCCTTTGACACCCTTGGAGCGTGTACTGTGGATATAAC
Source organism: Collinsella sp. AF39-11AT (assembly GCF_003474585.1). Lineage (NCBI taxonomy): Bacteria > Bacillati > Actinomycetota > Coriobacteriia > Coriobacteriales > Coriobacteriaceae > Collinsella > Collinsella sp. AF39-11AT. The sequence continues at coordinate 65,607 of NZ_QROG01000002.1, forward strand.
CACAAAAAGCGTTCGGGGGGGGGGGGTGCTCACCCGCGAGCAATTCCTCCCGCATGAGATGCGCATCGTCGCTGCCCTTCGTATGCAGGGCGCAAGCGACGAGCAGGTCATTGTACGCGTAAAGAGCGAGAACCTCTTTCAATATCCCACGGAGCGCATGGTCGCCAACCGCGCAACCGTGTGCCTTCGCCGCCTCGACGCCATGGTGCCCACGGACGCCGCATGCGCCGCGCGCGGCATCGACCCCAAAACCGCCGTCGAGGCTGCGTCATCCCTAACCAGCCTCATGGCATCTGGCACCCCCACGCAGGCGGACCAGGCCATCTTCTACAGCATGATCTGCCGCTACGACATCGTGCGCGAGCTCGTGCTCGTCGAGGTAGGGGAGCGCCTGCAAAACTTTGATTATGCCTTCACGGCGGTTGACCTCAACGCCTTTATGACGCGCTTTACCACGGAGTATCCGGACGCGGCCCGCTGGACCGAGGCCACGGTCAAGCGCATTAAGGGCTCGCTCCGCCAGACGCTCCGCCATGCCGCCCTTATCGGCGAGGGTCAGGGGCCGGAGTCTGAGCGCCTGTCACCACTCTTCCTCGATTCCGATGTCGAGCGAGCCTTGGTCCAGCTGGGCGAGCAGTCGCTTATCGCGGCCCTTACCGGCAGGGCGGTGATGTAGCGTGGCCCCCGTCAACAACGCCGCCGAACCTGCTATCACCCCGGCGACCGATCTCACCACCAATATTGGCATCCATTCCCGTAAGAGCGTCGTGGCGGCGCATGTCCGCTCCGAGCACGCCCATCAGGAATTTGAGCGACGCGCGCAGCTTCTGCGCGAGTGCCTGTGCAGCGAGGACTTTTTGGCCAACAAGGGCATAGGCAATGAGATCGGCTTCCACACCTTTTGCTATGACCCTGCGCTGGAGTTTGAAGCGCGTGCATTATTTGACGCCCTTTCACGCGATGCCGAGGCCGACAAGCTTCCGTGCACGCTCAAGGTCGTGAACCTCTACGACGCCGTGCTGGCAATTCTCGAAAAGCGCCGTGTCCTTAAGGCCATCCCACGCCAAGAGGAGCGCCGCGGTACCCAGCGCGTGCTCAAGGACGTGGCCAAGTTCGCCTCGCCCGAGAAAGTCGCCGCGTACATCCTTGAGCAGACCGAGCCGCACGCGCCTGGAGACGTCGTTCTCCTCACCGGCGCGGGCGAGGTCTTCCCATTCTTTCGCATGCACACGCTTCTCCATTGCATGCTTGCGGATTTTGATGAGGTGCCTGTGGTCGCCGCCTATCCGGGCAGTTTCAACGGCTCTTCTTTCCAGCTCTTTAACCGTCTGCCGGCCGACAACTACTACCGCGCCATCGATATCTCGTAAGCACGGCTCCCCGCAGGCAAGTCCCTGCCGCCGGTAACAACCCTTTGCCATAACATTCCCAAACCCAAAGGAGCACCCATGGACAACACGATCATTCGCGACCTCTTTGCAAAAGACATCAACCGCTCCATCAACGGCGTGGTCAAGGTCCAGGATTCAAAAGATGGGTCCATCCGCCAGGAGCTTGACGAGTACGTGGTGACGCGCGAGTTGCAGAGGCACTTTGCCACGTTCTTCAAGGCCTACGGCGATGCCATCGATGCGCGCACCGACAAGATCGGCGTGTGGATCAGTGGTTTCTTCGGTTCCGGTAAATCGCACTTCCTCAAGATGCTGAGCTACCTGCTCGAGAATCGCCAGATCGGCGGCAAGAGCGCCATCCGCTACTTTGACGGCAAGATCGTCGACCCCATGGTCGCGGCTGCCATGGAGCGCGCCTGCTCGGTGCCCACGCAGGCCATCCTCTTTAACATCGATAGCAAGGCGGGTCAGTGGAAGCAGGGCGATACGGCTCCCACGGCGCTGCTTCGCGGCTTTGAGCGCATGTTCTACGAGGCGCGCGGCTTCTACGGCGAGGACCTCAAGCTTGCAAAGCTCGAGGACTACATCGATTGCCTGGGCAAGACCCAGGAGTTCCGCGAGGCCTTTGAGCGCGTCAACGGCGAGTCCTGGCTCCAGGCCCGCGACACCTACAGCTACTTTGAGGACGACGTCGTCGAGGTGCTGCAGAGCGTGCTCGGCATGAGCGAAAAGGCCGCATGGAACTGGCTCGAGGGTTCTGAGGACGAGGTTTTGGCCCCCGATGTCTTTGCCAAAAAGGTCAAGGATTACGTGGACGCTCAGGCAGCGGCCCACGGTGGCAACTTCCGTTTGCTCTTTATGGTCGACGAGGTGGGTCAGTTTATTACAAACGACCAGGACCCAAGCCTTATGCTGAGCCTTCAGACCATCGTCGAGGAGCTGGGTGCCGCCTGCGGTGGCCGCGTGTGGGTAATGGTTACGAGCCAGGAGGCCATCGACAACCTGAGCCTGCCCGTGGGCAACGACTTTTCAAAGATCCAGGGCCGTTTCAATACCCGCCTTTCGCTCTCCAGCTCCAGCGTGGACGAGGTCATCCAACGCCGTGTGCTCGAGAAGACCGCGCCGGCGGCCGATATGCTTGCACAGGTCTACGAGCAAGACGCCGCCGTCCTCAAAAACAACTTTACCTTTGAGGGCGGCTCGCGCTCCGACCTTGCCGGCTACGCCAACTCCAAGGATTTTGTGGCCAGCTACCCGTTTGTGGGCTACCAGTTTAAGCTCCTGCCCGACGTGATGACCGAGGTACGCAAGCATGGTGTTAAGGCCAAGCACATGTCCACGGGCGAGCGCTCCATGCTGAGCGCGTTTCAGGAGAGCGCTCAGGCCATCCAGCATGACCAGACTGGTGCACTCGTGCCGTTCTGGCGCTTCTTCGACACAATCTCCAAGGATTTGGAGCACGGCATCATTCAAGTCGTCGTCTGTGCGGAGCGCGCGGCTGAAAACGCAGAGGGTCTTGAGAGCTACGATGTCCGGGTGCTTAAGCTCCTGTACTTGATCCGCTACATCGGCTACGTCAAGGCCACGGTCGAGAACATCTCCATCCTTATGATTGATAGCCTGGACGTGGACAAGCGCGCCCTTAAGGACCGCGTCAAGGAATCTCTCGCCCGTTTGGAGCGCGAGAACTACGTGGCACGCCAGGGCGATACCTATAGCTTCCTCACCGACGAGGAGCAGGAGATAGCGCAGGAGATCGCACGCACCCCGATCGACAACGCGAAGGTGATTGAATACATCAAGAAGCGCCTGTTCGAAAGCATCTACACTGCGCGCAAACTCAACCGCGGGGCCAACGACTTCCCCTTTGACCGCTACGTGGATGGCTCGATTCATGGATCCAACATGGGCGGCATGGCACTTTCCGTGGTGACCATGGCCAGCGATCTGGGCCGTTCGGACGATGCCGAGTTGGCATTGAAATCCGTGGATAAGGCCATCGTGGCCTTGAGCGACGAGGTGGATTATTGGGCTCCACTCGTCAACGCCGCCAAGATCCGCAAGTACGCTAAGACGCGAAATCTCCAGGAGCTTCAGCCGAGTACGCGCCAGATCGTCGAGTCCAAGATGCGCGAGGCGGCCTATAACGAGAAAGAGGCCGATACCCTTTTGAGCGAGGCCGTGCTCCATGCACGTTGCGCGGTCAACGGCCGCATGGTTGAGGTCCGCGCGGCCAAACCCGTTCAGGTTTTTGAGCAAGTGCTGGCGCAGCTGTGCGATGTGGTCTTTGATAAGGCCGACTATATCGGTGCGCCGGTCACGAGCGATTCCGATATTCGCTCCACTCTGGCGGGCAACGTTCAAGTGGGGCTCGCTGGCATGGACGCGGGTAACACGCGTGCGCTCAAGGAGGTCGAGGACTACCTCAAAGTGCAGCACCAGCGCCACCTGGATACCGCTATGGGCGATATCCAGCGCCAGTACCAGCAAAGGCCCTTTGGCTGGCGCGAGGTCGACATCGCAAATGTGGTGGCGCAGCTTGTGGTGGAGCAGCGCGCGCAGGTGCTGTTTGGCGGTCAGACGGTTCAAGCTAACGACAGCCGCATGGTGGCGCTCCTGCGCAAGGATGCCGATAAGGCCCAGGTGCGCTTGCGCATGCGCATGAGCGACCGGTTGCTACGCGCCGCGGGCGAACTCATGTGTGACCTGTTTGATCTCAAGACCGTGCCCTCCAACGAGGATAAGCTCGTGGCCGAGCTCAAAGAGCGCCTTGAGGGCTTGCGCGAGGCGTGCCTCGCCATAGCACGCGACTACTACACGGGCATCAAGCCGGCCTACCCGTATCCCGGTGAGGACGAGTGCGAGAAGATGCGCTCGGAGGTGGCCGACGTCCTTAAGGACCAGAACGAGGCCGAGGCGTTCTTGACCACGTTCACCAAGCATGAGGAGCGCTTGCTCGATGCTAAGGAAGACTTTGACAAGGTGGTTGAGTTCGTCGAGTCCAATCAACGAACAGCGTTTGACCACGCCAGGGATTTCTTGAACCGCACCGAGGGTATCGAGTATGCCTCCGATGACATTCCCAGCGCGGTGGAGAACGTGGCAAAGGTGCGTGAGATCCTCAAAGATCCCAAGCCCTACGGCCGTATTAAAGACCTGCAGCCGCTTATGGATCCCGTCGAGGACGACATGAAAAAGCTGCTGGGTATCCGCCGCAATGAGTTTTTGTGTCGCATCGAGAGCGACCTGCAAGACCTGCGGGCGCAGGCCGAGAGTCAAAAGGGCTTTGTCAACCAGGCCAAGGATGCCATAGCGAGCGCCGGCACCAAATACGAGTCGTTCAAAAACCGTGCCCACAGCGCTCAAAGTCTCAACGAACTGAGCGTTGTTGCAACTAACTGGGGCGACTGGCTCAGTGCGGCGGCCAACGAGATGTACGACGCTGTGGATGAGGCCCGCGTGCGTATGGACAACGAGCGCCGCACCACCGAGGTCATGAGTACGGGTGAGGTGGTCAAGAAGGTCTCCAACAAGGGTGCCGCATCGTCTGCTCCCGTGCCCGCGCCCAAGCCCCAGCGCAAGATCAAGGCTGTGCGCCGCGCCGATCTGGCCAAGCCGAGTCGTCTCTTGTCCGCAGAGGACGTGGAGCGCTACGTGGACGACTTACGCTCCCGCCTTATGCAGGCGCTCGCTGCAAACGACGAGATCCGTATCAACTAACCCGCGGAGCCACCGGTGCCAAAGCGCGCACCGGTGGCTTATGGCGTTTAGAAAGGCTCATCAACCATGAACGATTCTGCTCTTAAGAGCTTCTGCACCTGGGCCCGTACGGAGCTCATCAAAGGCGTGGAGGCGCAGATGGTGCGCTACGGCATCACCGAACCTGCACCCGCGCCCGTTGGGTCCGAGACCGTCAACGGCCTGCCCCTAAGTCCGGCTGAGATTGAGCAACGCGACGAACTGCTGCGTATGCAGGCAGAGGTGGGTCACGAGGCGCTGCGAGACCGTGCGGCCTACACCTGGTTCAACCGCATCGTGGCCATTCGCTTCATGGATGCACGCGGATGGCTTCCCAGCCGTATGCGCATGCTGAGTCGTGCGGACGGCAGCCATGGCAGCGAGGCCGTGGAGAACGCACTGGATGTGGAGATAACGACGGCCGATACCGATCGCATAGCCGAGCTCAAAATGGCGGGCTTGGATGAACCGTTGTGGCGCTACCTGTTTGTTGCTCAGTGCGAGGAGCTTGCCGATTGCCTGCCGGGCGTCTTTGAACGCGTGGGCGGAGCCATGGAGCTGCTGTTGCCCCAGGGCCTCATGATGGCTGACGGCGTGGTGGGCAAACTCAATGCCGTCCTCGCTGACGAGGACTGGCGCGAGGGCGTGACCGTTCTGGGCTGGATGTATCAGCACTACAATGCCGACGTTAAAGACGAGTTCTTCAAGTCCAAGCGCAAGGCAGCGGCGGCGGACATCGCGCCCGCCACGCAGCTCTTCACCCCCGAGTGGATCGTACGCTATATGGTCGAGAACTCGCTCGGCCGTCTGTGGATGCTCAACAATCCGGGGAGTTCGTTACGCGAGCGCATGGAGTATTACATCGAGCCCGATGCTGAGCACGAGGACTTCATCCGCATCTCGAGTCCCGAGGAGATTTCGCTCTGCGACCCAGCGTGCGGCTCGGGCCATATCCTGGTTTATGCGTTTGAGCTGCTCTTTGCCATGTACGAGGAGCGCGGCTATCGTGAGCGCGAGATTCCCGAGCTCATTCTTACTAAAAACCTTGCAGGTATGGAAATCGATTCCCGCGCGGCACAGATCGCGGAGCTGGCGCTTGCCATGTGCGCCCGCGAGCACGACCGTCGCTTCTTTAGGCGTGGCGTTCGCGCCGACGTTACCGTGCTCTCGAGCATCCCGCTAGGGGAGGACGAGCTGCCGGGTAACAAGAAGCTCGCCGAGGAGCTGAGTCATTTGGGCGAGATCGGTTCGCTGCTCAATCCGACAGATGCCGAGATCGAGAAGCTCAAAGCGGCTGCGGCCGACTGCGCGGGCGACCTTTTTGCCGCCGCGACCAAGGACAAGCTTGAGAGCGCGGTCGCAATCTGCGAGAAGCTATCACGTCGCTTCACTTGCACCGTGGCAAATCCCCCGTACATGGGTAGCAGCAGCTTCAACCCCTTTATGAGTAAGTGGGTCAAGAAGAACTACCCCGACACGAAGAGCGATCTCTGCACGTGCTTTATCGAGCGAATTATTGATTTTGCGAGCGCTAAGGGTACGGTATCTCTGGTTACCTCTGATACGTGTATGTATCTCTCGTCTTTCGAGCGTATGCGCAACACCCTTGTAGATAAACACACCCTAATTGCCCTCATTGATACTCGCGGCTCGAATGCCCACCCTGACGTGTTTGACGCCAATACCGGATGGGTCATTCAGTCGAATCATATTCCTGGTTATAAGGGTGCTTATTTTAAGTTGAATCAAAAAATCGGTGAGAAGGATGCGGCTTTGAAGGAGGCCATCCAAAACCCCACCTGCGGCTGGTTCTACCGCCGCAACGCCGACGCCTTCAAGCAGATCCCCAGCACCCCCATAGCCTACTGGGCCAGCGACGCTATGCTCGAAGCGTTTGGGGGACATTCCATTCGCGATGAAGCTTTTGCTGGAATAGGCATGCGTACGGGCGACAATGCAAGATTTTTGAGATTGTGGCATGAAGTCGGTCTGAGCGACATGGTTATCGGATGTTGCTCTGCTGAGGAGCAAATCAATAGTGGTGCTCGATGGGTTCCTTACAATAAAGGAGGCAATTTTCGCAGATGGTACGGAAACAATGACTACGTTGTTAACTGGTTTAATAATGGTGAAGAGATTAAGGCTAACACTAAGGCTGTATACCCAGAATTGGGCGATGATCTTGGATGGAAGATAAGCAACGAGCGCTTTTACTTTAAGCCTGGACTTACTTGGACGGGCGTAACTTCGGGGCTATTTAACTGCCGTCTATATCGCCAGGGTTTTATTTTTGATTCCGGCGCTAATGGCCTTTTCTCAACTAAGGAGCTTGGAGTTTCCTACCTTTCTGCCCTGCTGAACTCTTCTGTAGCTGCTTCAGCCTTTAGCTTTTTGAACCCTACGTTGAATTTTGGGGCAGGCACTGTGAATAACATGCCTGTTATTCGACCCTCTGCTTCAGACTATTCCATCGTCGAAGATCTGGCGCATCGTTGCTTTGATGCGTCGGAAGCAGATTACAACTCCTTCGAAACCTCATGGGATTTTGGTCACAATCCCCTTGTTTAGGAGACCTGTATGTGTATCGATCTTAACCAGACGGCATTTCAGCTTGCCAATAAAATTAAACGCGTTTTAGATTCTGATGTTAGAATTCGTATCTCGTTAAACAACGCCACTTTCTTTGAATACGACTCGGATGAAGATGTCGTAATCATCGCTCCTGTTTCTTTGCTTGAAATTGAAGAAAAGGAGAAAGCGCAGATAGCGTCTCGGGCAGCATATGAGTTGGTTCTTATGAGTGCGAAAACCTCCGCGCGGAAGTTCAACGGCATTTTATTGCCTGACTGTTTCTTATATTGTGTGTATTCAACGCTACACGAGATAGGCCATCATGACTATTTTGTCAGCTCTTCCGCAACGGAGTTTCAAGGCCATGTTGCACAGCGCGAGTCACTTCTTGAGTTCTCTAAGGACAAGTTGATCAATGCAATTGCTTCGGGACAAGACCCACGTAATAGCCAGGAGATATTTGCGAGATCGTATAGGAATATTCCTTTTGAGAAGATAGCTGATGATTACGCCAGGAGATTGATGCCCGTCGTTCTTTCCAAACTCTTAGTAGAGGATGGACCAAATGAAGCAAAATGAGTCTATTGACGTTCGCTGCGATATGGCAACGATGCATGATTTTTTCCTAAATAAGATTGATGAATCGATTAAGGGAGGGCTCTACTTCGAAGCCGCTTGGCTAATCTATTCGTGTCTCGAGAATCGTTTCTTTCGAGTGTTAGACAAATATAAGCGGAACTGCAAATATTGCGTTAATGGCGGCAAATGCCGTAAGGGAAGCAACCAATTGGCAATCGGGACCAAGATCAAGTGTGTTGAAAGACTATATAACGCAGATGTGTCTCGTGTTCGCAGCTCTTTTTCAGCTGAGTTATTCGCTGAAGTGAGGTTGTGGGTCAAATTACGTAACAAACTAATGCATAACTTGCTGTCCCTTGAGCACTATGAAGAGCATTTTGATAATGACTTTAAAGAACTTGCTTTAAACGGGAAGAAAGTTGTGGACGACGTTTACGATGCCTGCACGAAATTTAGGGCGGCTTTCTTCGAACCCGGCTACGAGTTCATATTCCCTGAATCGTGCATGGAGCAATGTCCTTGTAAGCCGCGTAATCAATAGAAAGACGACTAATAACTATGTGTCGCATTCGGGGCCGTGATTCACAAAGTTATCTTCATACGGGATATTCGGTTTTGCTCATCGCGCTGGGCGTGGAGTGCGGGCTTGGTTGTGTGATGGCCCTGATTTGATTCACGCTTTATTTCTTCGTTGCCGGCATCTCAACAATATCGAAAGGACGGCCCACCATGGCCACATTACTTCAAGATAAATACGAGGCTCGTAAGGCCGAGGTTAATGCTCGCTTTGAGCAGCTTCGCGCTAACGAGGAAGAGCTCAACCGAATCTTTGCCAAGATCTACAACATGGAAGGCGAAGCGCCCATCGAGATCGAGGATAAGTACATTTCGGTGGCGCGCATCTTCGATACCGCCGATGAGATTCCCGAGAGCTATAAGGGCAACAAGTACGTGCGCACCAAGCGCGACGAGATCACCTCGCTCATAAGCTATGCCGTGGGCTGCATGTTTGGCCGCTATTCGCTGGATGTGGACGGGCTGGTCCTGGCCGATCAGGGCGCCACGGTCGACGACTATCTGGCTAAGATGCCCGATCCCGCGCACGTGACCTTTATGCCCGATAGCGACAACGCGCTGCCCATTACCGATGACGAGTACTTTGACGATGACATCGTGCGCTACTTTATCGACTTTGTGCGCACCGTGTACGGCGAGGAGACGCTTGAGCAGAACCTGGCCTTTATTGCCGAGGCACTCGGCGGCAAGGGTACCTCGCGCGAGGTGATTCGTGCCTATTTCCTAAAGGATTTCTTTAAGGACCACTGTCAGACCTATAAGAAGCGCCCCATCTACTGGCTGTTCGACAGTGGCAAGAAGAATGGCTTCAAGTGCCTTGTTTACATGCATCGCTATCAGCCCGACCTGTTGGCTCGCATCCGCACCGACTATGTGCATGAGCAGCAGGAGCGCTACCGTGCCCAGATCGGCTATGCCAACGATGCCCTTGCCAGTGCCGAGCGCGGCGAGCGCGTGCGTTTGGATAAGCGCGTCAAAAAGCTCAACGACCAGCTCAAAGAGACCATTGTCTATGAAGAGAAACTGCACCACTTGGCAGACCAGATGATCAAGATCGACCTGGATGACGGCGTCAAGGTCAACTACGCCAAGTTTCAGGATGTGCTGGCAAAGATTAAGTAACTGCAAATACGGTAAGGATATTCATGCCCAAGATCGATGTAGAAGAACAGCTCAAGCTGCGGTTTTTGCAGCCGTTGCCCTCATGCGTGCCGCGTCGTGTGGTGGTTTGGCACGATGCGGACGGCGAGTTTGCCCCTGAGTTTGAGCGATTGGCTGCCGTGGGTTTCGACGGCGCGGGGGCCGATGGCGGCGTTATGCCCGCTCACGGTGACTTTGAGCGCCCGGTGCGGTTTGTTGAGGCCTGCGAGGGCCGCATGTTTGCCGCAAAGAAGCTCATCAACCGCGATGACCTTGCGAACGATATCTTGCTGTATCGCCGTTGCCCGCGCGGCAGGATTGAGGGCGATTGGCTTGCCGATGTTGAGCTGTATGCCGCTCGGTTCCAGGCTGACTATCTTTCGCTTTTGGCCGATCAGTTGGGTATCGAGAATATCGACGCCGTGCGCGAGAGTCTGCGCGAGCACAAGGCGTTCTTTGATGCCAAGACCCGCTGTGCTAAGTTTGCCGCGTGCGTTCCGCATGCCTCGGGCGCATCCGATATCGAACTCGGTATCCTTACGGTGATTTTTGGTGGTAAAGAGCTTGGCGACGCGCGACCCGCGTTTGTACTGCGCGGCTGCATGACCACGCTGCTGCACGAGGGCCCCGAGGCGCTGGCCGAGTTGGTGGACAAGTACTGCGTGCGCGATGTCCTCTCTGCCTTTTTGCTGCGCTGCTATGGGTTTGAGGGGCCGCTGTATGAGCGTGATGCGCTGCTTGAGCTGGCGTCCCATGTGCTCATCACGGCGGCATCTACCGCGCTTCCCGAGGGAGCGCTCAAGGGACTCAAAAACTATGCGGCTCCCGCCTACGGCCCCTATTGCCTTGAAGCGGTGCGTACGTGGGATCAGGCCGCCGATGCCCAAGCATCGAGCGAGGACCTATTTGAGATTTGCCGTTTGGTCGAGGATGCCCGTGGGCTCTTTGCACGGTTCGAGACCCTGCCAATCGATGTGCTGGCCTCGCTTGACGTGTTCCCGTGCGTCAATGAGGCTGTGCTCTCGCAGCTGTTCTGCTCGTTTGCCCAGGGTGCGGACCGTGTTGAGGACGCACGCGCCTTTGCGGCGCGCCGTTGCGACCTAAGCTGGTACCGTCGTGTCGAGAGCTACTTTGACCTGCTTGCCGCCGTGGCCGATATGTGCTCTTTTAGGCAGACGCACGCGGGCGGGTTCCATCTGGCGCAACCCCAGCAGGTGTGGGATGCCTACACGTCCGACTGGTATGCCATGGACGCTGCCTATCGCCATATGTGCACCGCGTATCTGCGGGCGCGTTCCGTCGAGTGCGATGCGCTCGAGGAGCCTGCCCGAGCTGTGGTGGACTGGGCGGAGAATCTCTACAGCAACTGGTTTTTGACCGATGCCAATGCCTGCTGGGCATCCGCTGCGCAAGGGGAGTGGGCCGATTGCGGCTACATCGATGGCCCTGCACGGCAGGATGAGTTCTACTGGCATGTGCTGCCCACCTTTGTGGGCTCTGCCAAGACGACGGTCGTTATCGTGAGCGACGCACTGCGCTATGAGGTGGCCTGCGACGTTGCGGCTCTGCTCGAGCGCGAGCGCGGCGGCAACGTCAAGGTCTCTAGCATGCAGGCGGTCTTTCCCTCCATTACCGAGGTGGGCATGCCCGCGCTGCTGCCGCACCAAGCGCTTGAGCTTGCAGCGGATGGCTCGTTTGTGTTGGCTGACGGCATGCCCACTGCGACGACTCCGCAGCGCGAGGCCGTGCTTGCCCACGTTGAGCCCACAGCCCGCGCTTTACGCTCGAACGCATACCTCAACATGGCGGGAACCGAGCGCAAGGCGCTGCTCAAGGACTCAAGACTCGTCTACCTCTTCCACAATAAGATCGATGCCACGGGCGAGAAGGCCGCTACGCAGGATGACGTCTTCGATGCCTGCGCGGACACCGTGGAGGAACTTGCTGCGTTGGCGCGTCGCGTGTGCACCGACGCCCCGGGCGCACGTGTTGTTATAACGGCAGACCATGGCTTTATCTACACGCGTCTGGAGCTCAACGAGTGCCAGATGCTCGGCAAGCCTGACCTTCCCGTCCTGGATGCTCCCGTCATGCACGGCAAGCGGCATCTGGTGGTGCCCAACGAGGCCGTGGACAAGCTTTCCGACGAGGCACGCGGGGTGTTTGTTAATGTTGACATGGGACGTTTGGGTGCCGGCTTTGAGGGGTTTGCCCCGCGCGAGAACGTGCACTTCAGGCGTCCCGGCGGCACTAACAACTACGTGCACGGCGGCGTGAGCCTGCAGGAGCTCTGCGTGCCCATTATCGGATTTTGGCGTGCACGCTCGGGTTCCAAGGACTTTGTCGACACGCGCGCGGCGACGCTGCGCGTACTTAGTGAGGGACGCCGAGTGACCAACTCGCTTTTCTCGGTCAACTTGATCCAGGAAGAACCCGCCCAAGGCAAGGTTTTGCCGTGCGAGTACGAGCTGGTGTTTACCGATGCAAGCGGCAACGAGGTGAGCGATACGGTCAAGGCGCATGCCAACAGGACTTCTGTTAACTCACAGGAGCGCGTGGTGCATGTCAAGTTTGCGTTGCATGCGGCGGATGGATTCTCAGCCAAGGGCCCGTACTATCTGGTTTGCCGCGATGCCCAGTCGGGCAAGATTGTTTGGCGCGAGACGTACACCATCGCTGTTTCGTTTGCCCCTGTTGCTGACTTTGGTTTTTAGGAGTGTGCCCTATGTTTGATAGCCATGACGACGATCTGTGGGAAGTTCCCTCGATTGATGTGAATGCGCCGGTGCAGGCTGCGGTGCCTGTAGGGGAGGCCGTGCCTGCCCCGGAGGCCGTGGCTCTTCCTGAGGCTGAGACTGCCACGCCTGTCCCGGAGCCGGCGGAGGCCACGGCGCCCGCCGAGGCTGCTGTGCCCGCTGAGGACGAGTCCTCGACCGATGGCTATGACCAGGCTGCGGCCGAGGCTCCCGAGGATGAGGGCTACGACATGGACGGGCTGGACGGTAAGCTGCTCGAGCACTTTGGCGGCAAGATCGTGCGCAAGGACCTGACGGCCTTTATGAAGCGCGGCGCCAACGTGCCCACCTTTGTGCTGGAGTACCTGCTGGGCATGTACTGCTCGACCGATGACGAGGAAGCCGTGGCAGAGGGCTTGGATCGTATCCGCAGGATCCTCACTGATAACTACGTGCGTCCCGACGAGTCCGAGCGCATTAAGTCCAAGATCCGTGAGCTGGGCCGTTTTACCATCATCGACAAGGTCACGGCCAAGCTCGACGAGTACAAAGACATCTACGTGGCCTCGTTTGCCAACCTGACCATTGAGCCGTTTGTGATGCCGGCCGAGTACGTGCGCGACTATTCCAAGATTCTGCAGGGTGGTATTTGGTGCATCATGAGCATCGAGTATCGTCACCCCTTGGATGAAGAAGACGAGTTTGGCATGGAGGTCTTTGGCGATGATGCACCGCGCCGCTCCAAGGCCAAGCGCAAAAAGCGTGGGCCCGAGGACTCTCCGTTTAGCGTGGCGTCGCTCACGCCCATTCAGATGCCCAACCTGGACCTGGATGCCATGGTCGAAGAGCGCCAGTATTTCTCGCGCGACGAGTGGCTCAACATGCTGCTGCGCTCCGCTGGCTATGAGCCCAGCGAGCTTTCTGAGAAAGAGCGCCTGCACTTTATCGAGCGTATGGTGCCGCTCATCGAGCGCAACTACAACCTGTGCGAGCTGGGTCCCCGCGGTACCGGTAAGAGCCATATCTACAAAGAGGTCTCGCCCTACGCCATTTTGCTTTCGGGCGGCCAGACCACCACGGCCAACCTGTTCGGCCGTATGAACTCTATGCGCGCCGACCGCGTGGGCCTGGTGGGACACTGGGACTGTGTGACGTTTGACGAGGTCGCCGGCATGCGGTTTAAGGACACCAACGCCGTGCAGATCATGAAGGACTACATGGCGAGTGGCAGTTACGCACGCGGCCACGATCAGATTAACGCCGACGCCTCCATGGTCTTTGAGGGCAACATCAACGACACCGTGCAAAACGTCCTTAAGACCACGCACCTGTTTGATCCGTTCCCGCCGGAGTTTAACAACGATTCGGCCTTCTTCGACCGTATCCACTATTACCTGCCGGGCTGGGAGATTCCCAAGATGCGCTCGAGCCTGCTGACCGGGCATTACGGCTTAATCACCGACTGCCTGTCGGAGTTTTGCAAGGAGATGCGTCGCAAGGACTTTACGCATCATATCGACCGCTACTTCCGCTTTAACAGCGACTTTAACAAGCGTGACGAGATCGCCGTGCGCAAGTCCTTTAGCGGCCTGGCCAAGCTGCTGTTCCCCGACGAGGCTATGGACAAGGACGACGTTCGTTGGCTGCTGGACTACGCCATCGAGGGCCGTCGCCGCGTAAAGGAGCAGCTCAAGATTATGGCGGGCGTCGAGTTTATCGACGTCAACCTGGGCTATATGGATGCCGACAATCCGCAGGACGTGCACGTGGTGCGCGTGCCCGAGCAGTCCGAGGATACGCTGATTCCCGACGGGCCGCTGCTGTCCGGTCACGTGTTTGGCGTGGGCAGGTCGCAGGGCGGCGAGGTTGCCGTGTACAAGTTGGAGAACAAGGCCGTTGCCGGCGAGTGCAAGTTTAAGCACGAGGGCGTGGCCTTTAACAAGCCGGTGCGCGATACGCTGGAGGCCGCGTGCGACAACTTTGTGAACCTGGCGAACCGCGTGGCGCCGGGCATGCACATCGGCTCCAAGGATTATTTGCTGTTCTACAACGACCTGCAGAGCAAGGGCCTGTCCGAAGAAGTTTCGCTCGCCGAGTTTGTGGGCCTGTGCTCTGCGGCGTGCAACCGTCCGGTGATGCCCGCGCTGGCGATTCCGGGAATCTTACGTATGTCGGGCTCCATGGACGAGATTCGTGGGCTCGAGGACATTATGCGCGTGGCCAAAAACGCCGGCGCCAAGCGTGTGATTTTGCCGCTGAGTGCCATCGCGGGTCTGCAGAGCGTTTCGTCCGAGATTATCTCGGGGCTGAGCCCGGTGTTCTACATGGATGGCGACCCGGTCGATGCCGCGAAAAAGGCGCTGGATCTGTAGGGGTGCGAGCGTGCGGGGCGTCCGGTGCTCGGGCGTTCCGCGAACAGTTGGTGCGTAGTGCGTGAGGAGGCCTTTCCATGGCGGACGAGCGTTCTGTTGGTGAGCTGCTCGACGAGCTGTTTGGCTTTGAATCGGTGGCCAAGCGCCAGGCGTCGCTTGAGCAGTACGATCGCGGAGAGTTGGTGCGCAAGGCGCGCTCCCGCGAGCTGCTGGGCGTACTTAGGGGCGTCGAGGCTGCCGAGCACGCTGCGCGCGACTCTGCCGTGCGGGCTGTTGACGGGTATGTTCGCCGTGTTGAGGGCGCTGCGCTTGCACGCGCTCGCAAGCAGGCGGGCGTTGCGGGTCCGCTGCAGATGGAGCGCCGCTATGCTGCCTTTTTGCGCATGGAGGACAAGGCTGAGTTGCTGGCGCGCCTGGAGCAGACGCTCTCGTTTATCGAGGTAAAGTTACGGGCCAATACGGCGGCCAGGGTTCGTGCAGCGTACGATGCTGCGGGAGCTATGGTGCTGCAGTCCGTGGCGCGCCTGAATGACGTGCGCGTTGTGGATGCCGTTCCTTTGGATGCCGACCTGCTGTGTACGCAGCTGGAGCAGTTGCGTTGTGCCGCCGATGCGACGGACCTTGCGGGCATGATCGCAGCGACGTTTGAGTCCGAGCTGAGCGCGACTGGCCCGCAGAGCGCTGACGGGTTTGTGGGCGACGTGGCCGGTGATGTTGCTGGTGATGTGGCGTTGGAGCGTGAACTTACCAACGTGCGCGGCGCTGCGCAGCGAGCGCGCTTGGCGGCACAGGCATATCGGGCGGAGCGCGCCGCCCGCATTGCGAGGAGCACGGTGGAGCCGGTATCGTTGCCCGAGTCTGCGTGCGTTGCGTGCGAGACGGCGTGCGATACCGGGGAGCTTTCCGAGTTGCTCGCTCAGGTTAAGAAGTCGTTTGTGACCTACCGCCGTGTTGTTGCCGACGGCGGGTTGTTCTGTGCGTTTGGCACGGGCTCCCCGCACGGCATTTGTTGTGGCACGAGCTATTTGGACTACGATTCTCGGCTTGATGAGGACGTGCTGGTGGGCGAGTACGATGGTGCAACCAGGCATACTGTTCGGCGCGAGGTTGCGATTCCCGAGCTGGTAGATGAGGCTTCGACTGAGGGCGGCGACTCGCTCGAGGTTGCCGTGGCGCGCATGCGCGAGTTTAACGGACGTTGCTACGATGGCGTGTTTGACGAGGATCCCGCGCGCCATGTGAATGCGTTTTGGTATGGACTCAAAAAGCTCAGCCAGTATTGCGAGGCCGCCGTGCGCGTAGATGAGCGTGCTTGGGATTGCTTTATCGATAAGGTGCAGTTCGCCTACGATGAACCCGTGGGGCGCCTGGCCACGCAGATGGACGACAAGCAGGTTGCGGCTTTTGTTGCTGCCGTGGACGCGCTCGGTGCTAGTGAGTAGGGTCCTGGTCTGGTAGGAGGTTTCATCTTGAAGATCGACGTTGATGTAGATCAGCTGCGCGAGAGTCAGCTCGATCGTGCGGGGAGTGCGGCAGGCGTTGGCTTTCCCGCTGCCATGCTCGACGTGATGGATATCGAGGACGAGTCGCCCCAAGAGCTCCTAGCCCGAGCCGAACGCGAGGGTCTCGACCTCCGCGACTTTGCCGTCGACGATGACTAGGGTAGCTAATTTGAGACGGGGCGTCTGCACCCGCGGCTGCGCGAAGATGAACGATAAACCGTCGCAATGGAGTCTAATGAGCTCGCGACCGTTCTATTTTGACTGCCTGCTGGCTAAGTGAGTAGGCTTTATTGGAAATCCTGAGCACACGACAAATTTGCTTTAACAAACTCGCAGGTCACAGACTTGTGCTTTGGTGACGTGGTCGGCGATTCGGTAAAAGTCTACTCACTTAGTTTTGAGAGACGCTAATTGTCCGCAACGAGATCCTAGCCGGGGCGATTTATGCTCAAATATGGTCAATTCGGGACGGCTACCCCTAGCCACTACGACGCCAGCGTGGCGATGACGGCTTCGTCGCCGGCGTATATGAGGGTGTCGCCGTCGGGGATGATCGTCTGGCCTTCGCGCTTGAGCATCACCACGATAAACGGGTGCTTGCCCTGCGGCACGTCGCGCAGGCGCTGACCGGCCAGGCGACCGTGGGGCGTCACGGTGACCTCGCGCAGCGTAACCTCGGCACGCTCTTCGAACGTTGGGGCTGCCATCACCAGCAGATCGCCTTCCTGGATCACGGTGTCGCCATTGGGCAGTACCGGATGCGCCCCGTCGCGCAGCACCAGGACCACGAGCATGTCCGTCGCGCTGCCAATATCGGCGAGCGAGCGACCGACAAACGGATGGCCCGCACTCACCTTGAGCTTTACAAACGACATGCCGTCCTCGTCGCGGTAGTCGTTAAAGGTGCGGCGTACGTCGCCGGCCGCATCGATCATATCGAGTTTCTTCGCCACCGCCGGCAGTAGCGAACCCTGCACCACAATGCTCGATACGGCAATCACAAACACCAGGTCAAACAGGTCGTGACCACCGGGAACGCCGGCTACCACGGCAAAGAGGCTAAAGACGACCGAAGCCGCGCCGCGCAAGCCCGCCCAGCTTACGAGTGCAACCTGGCGAGGGTTCGTCTTAAAGGGCACCAGCAGCAGACCGACGGCGATGGGGCGGCTCGCAAAGAGCATAAACGCCATGAGCGCCAGGCCCGGCAGCAGCATCTGCGGCAGGCGCGCGGGCGTGACGAGCAGACCCAGCAAAAAGAAGATGGTCATCTCGGCCATCTCGGTGAGGGTGTCAAAAAAGTGCGCCATCTCGACCTTGCCGGTGATGTCGCTCGCGCCCAGCACAATGCCGGCCAGGTACACGGCCAAAAAGCCGTTGCCGCCCAGATAGCTCGGCAATGCGTAGGCGACGATCGCCACGGCGAACAAAAAGATGGTCTGCGCGCCCTCGGCCGTTGCGTGCGCTCGTTCAATCAGGCGGCCCGCCGCCCAGCCGATGGCAAGGCCCAGGCCCGCGCCCAGGATAATCTGCTTGGCCAGCAGTGCGGGAATGTTGATGTCGCCGCCGGCTGCGAGTGTGGCGAGCACGGCGGTGAGCATGTAGGCGACGGGGTCGTTGGAGCCCGATTCGACCTCGAGCAGCGAGTCGGTGCCGCCCCTCAGCGAAAGGCTGTGCTCGCGCAGCACGCTAAAGACGCTGGCCGCGTCGGTGGACGCCACGACCGATCCCAGCAGCAGGCCGCCGATCCAGTCGAAGCCCAGCACAAAGTGGGCGAACACGCCGGTGATGCCAGCAGTGATGACGACGCCGAGCGTGCTCAGCAATACCGCGGGCACGGCAACGGGTTTGGCACGGTCGATATTGGTGTTAAAGCCGCCGTAGAACATGATGAACAGCAGCGCCGTGCTGCAGACGGTTTCGGTGAGCGCGTAGTCGCTAAATTCGATGTGCGCCGGCCCGTTGACGCCCAACAGCATGCCGAGCGCGATAAAGATGAGCAGGGTGGGGAAGGGGAGTTTTTTGCCGACGGGCTTGATGGTCAGGCACAGAATAATAACGAGGCCGATAAAGAGAAGGATCTGGTTCATGGATGGTGTCCGCTCCTGGGTGGTTGGCGTGGCACGGTCAGTTGTCTGCGGTTATTTGTACCCAAAGATGGTGGGTTTATGGGGTTGGATTGCGGGCGTGCGCGATATCGTCATAGACGGCTGCCGTCTTTGCCTCTGCTTGGAAACCCTTTCCAGCTTTATTGCAACGGAGTACAATGGGTAACGTTTAAGTTCAACTTGAAGTTTTAGTTGCGGCGCCGGGCTTCGGCCGCAATGCAAGGAGAGGCGTACCATGGCGATCTATGTGACATCTGATGCTCACGGGCACGTGCGTGCGCTTGACGAGGCCCTGTCTAAGATTTCGCTGGCGTCCGACGACACGCTGTACGTGCTGGGCGACATGATCGATCGCGGGCCCGATCCGGTCGGCGTTATTAAGCTCGTGCGCTCGCTGCCCAACGCCCGCGTGCTCAAGGGCAATCACGAGCAGATCATGCTCGATGCCATCATTGGCCAGGATCCGCTCGATGCCGAGACCTGGGATATCAACGGTGGCTGGACGACGCGCGAGCAGCTCAACGACATGGAATTTGACGCATACGAGGAGCTCGTGCGATGGATGGCCGCGCTGCCGCTCTACGCGGTGGCCGAGACCGAGGAGCGCCCGTATCTGCTGGTACATGCTGGAATCGAGATGAAGGCGGCGCGCGCGTTTTTGCTTGAGCATGGCGTCGATTGTGCCGATGGCGTTGGAGCGGTGGGTGCCGATCGCGAGCTGCTGCAGCAGATGCTCGCGGTGCAGTCGGCCGATGACCTGCTGTGGATTCGTCACGGCTATTGGGATGCGCCGACCGGGCTGCTTTCTGCCGAGGGCAAGGGTCCGGTCGTGGTGAGCGGTCACACGCCAACGGTGTCGCTCGGGCGTTATTGCGAGGTCGGTGGTCTTGCGGGGCTCGATGAGGAGTCGGGCCGCGGGCAGATCGTGCGCCTGGGCGGCGAGGATGCCGCCGGTGTGCCCGATCGCATCGACATCGACTGCGCTGCCGCCACCGGCTCCGAGTTCGGTCGCGTGGGCATCCTGCGGCTCGATGATGGGGCGGAGTTCTACGCGAATATTCGCCCCGGGGAATAACTTTGTTCCGCCGTTCTACCGAACGGCGGCCACGTTGATGCTGCGCAGCCCCGAAGCACCCCATCTTGTCGCTCAAACCGTCGTTCGCGTACGGAAGTACGCGTCGCTCCTCTTTCGCGCCAACCTGGGGCACTTTGAGACTGCTCGCTGTCGGTGCCAAAACATCGACGTTTCTTTTCTTCAAATTGATTCGAATTAGACGCCGTACGGGTTGCGGTCGCGCTCGATGCGTTGGCGGATGTGGGCGTATTCGATAATCAGCAGCACCAGGAGTAGGGCCATGATGGCTAGGTAGCTCACCACGGCGCCCATCAGACCCAGCAGGTTGATCAGGATCACCGGCAGCACTACGCTTACGGCGAAGCAGATCAGGTAGATTTTGGTGACGTCGCCGGCATGGCGCAGCACCGTGATGATGGCGTAGAGAAAGTCGATGGCCGCGGTGACGCCGCCGGCGACAACCATCAGCAGTGCCAGCGTGCGGTAGCGCTCAAAATTGAGGCCGTACATGAAGCTCATGAGGGGAATACCGGGACCTGCCATAAATGCGGCGCACACGCTGGTGATGACCACGATCAGTGCCATAACGGCAACAATAATCAGGTCAAAGCGACGACGCTTGCGAGGATTAGCCCAAATGCTCGACAAGCGCAGGAGCTGCGGTTTATAGATAAATCCAATGCTCAGCAAAATAGCCTGCGCCGGAAAGAACAGGGCATTAAAGTACAGCTGATATTTGTATGCCAGCGTGCCTTCCATCACGAACTTGGGCATGCTCTCGATAAGGTTGAACAGGAACAGCGCACCAAAGAGCGGGGCGCACTGGATAAACAGGTGGCCGACCTCGCGCAGGCTCACGCGGCGCGATTTTTCGGTCTCGAGCAGGGCAAGCGGCGCGGTGACCAGCACGAGCGAGGCAATCGCGGCGATGCCCATGGCCATGGCCGCGATGGGCATACTGCGCGTAAGGAACAGCGCCATGCTAAAGACCGCGATGACGCCGGCGGAACGCAGCATTTGGCTCATGCCGGCCAAATAGAGCTTGTCGGCCTGCTGCAGGCGGCCCTCGTACACGTCCGCCACGCCGTCGATCACCTTATACAGGTAGACGCCCAGGCCGATCGTGGCCATCTGCGCATCGTAGCCGCGGGCGCTGCTGTATACCAGGCCGCATGCCAGCGCGAGCGCTCCGCAGAGCCAGCGGTTGAGCTGGTAGGAGGCGAAAGAGGTTTTTTCGTCGATATCCGAGACCTGGAAATTGCGCACGCCGTAGTTGCACGCGATCATGATGAGCGTGCCGGTGACAAAGGCGATGGAGAATTTGCCAGCCTCCTCGGCGCCCACGAGCTGTGTGGACACGATGGTGAGCAACGGAAACGCCATGCCCCACACGGCGGTGCCCAGGGTATTCCAAAGGTAGTCGCGACGGGTGGCGTGATCTTCGTACTCGGCTTCTTGTGTGGAGAAGCCGCCGCCGTAGACGGCTCCGAGCAGGCGGTTCCACCAAGCGTTGACCATGCGGCGGACGGGGCCGGGCTCCCGATCGCGTTCGCGCCGGCGACGGCGTGTGGCCTGGCTGCTGTCGGGGCCGCCGGCGTTGCGCTGGCTTAGCTCTTGGATTCGTGCGAGCTCCTCGGCGGTGTGCGATGCGGGGAACAGGCCGTTCTCGATGCGTCCGCCCTGCCCGTGCGCCCCGTCCGATACGGTGGGGTCGGCGACGCCATTGCGGCGGGCGATGGCGCGGCGAATGCTATCGAGGGGCGTGATGCTCAAAGCGGAGTCCTTTCTATTGCTGCACTCTAGTATAGACGCGACGGTGTTCGGTCGTGTTTTTGAACAGGTTGTTCGATAATTTCGGCGGCGCCATTCAGTAGACGGCATTTGGGGACGTTCCTTATGTGCCGGCACTTTGGGAACGTCCCTAAGTGCCGGCATCCGGGGACACTCCTTGGTTGTTGCCTGTTCAAGAGTGTCCCCAACGATTAGTCGTTTAAAAACGTCCCCAATGACTAGGCCGCTTGCGTGCGATTTTTGACCGTTGGGCGGGCGCTTCGCCGTTGCCGCAAAAACGTTTTTGCATATCGGGTACAACGGGCTTTACGTGAGTAAAGTGCGCGCCGCGTCCACGTGTCGCGTTTTTAAAGGAGGCCCCATGCCAGGTGTTACCCCTGCAGAAGTTCTGTCCAACTTTGGCATTACGCTGGTCGAAGATCCCGCCGAGAACCAGCCCCGCCTGCTGGTTGACCTGCCGGCAGCAGAACTCGTCGAGCACGCCATCCGCCGCAACGAAGGCCGCATGGCCTCCAACGGCGCACTGGTGATCGAGACGGGGGAGCGTACCGGACGCTCGCCCAACGACCGCTTTATCGTCGACACGCCCGACGTGCACGACAAGATCGCCTGGGGCGCGGTCAACCGCCCGCTGTCTGTCGAGAGCTACGAGGCCATCAAGGCCGGCATCGTCGACTATCTCAACGAGCGCGACGTGTTCGTCACTCGCGGTATGGCCGGTGCCGACCGCAACCATACGCGTCGTCTGCTTGTCGCCTGCGAGCGTGCCAGCCAGGCGCTCTTTATTAAGCAGATGCTCGCCCGCCCGCTTGCCCGTGAAATCGCACGCACCGGCGAGCCGGACTTCTGCGTGCTCGCCGCGCCGGGCTACCAGTGCGATCCCGCCATCAAGGGCCTCAACTCCAGCGCCGCCATGGTCATTAACTTCCAGGAGCGCGTGATTCTGGTCGCCGGCACCGGCTACTCCGGCGAGATCAAAAAGTCCATTTTCAGCGTCATGAATTACCTGCTGCCCGTCGAGGACGACGTGCTGCCCATGCATTGCTCGGCCAGTATGGACCCCGTCACGCATGAGACCGCCGTGTTCTTTGGCCTCTCCGGCACCGGCAAGACCACGCTTTCGGCCAACCCCACGCGCCTGCTGATCGGCGACGACGAGCACGGTTGGTCCGACATGGGCATCTTCAACATCGAGGGTGGCTGCTACGCCAAATGCGAGGGCCTGGACGCGTTCCACGAGCCCGAAATCTTCAACGCTGTCCGCTTTGGCGCGATCTGCGAAAACGTGGTGCTCGACGAGAACCGCAAGCCCAGCTACGACGACATCTCGATCACGCACAATACGCGCGTGGCCTACCCCGTCGAGCATATCCCCAACGCGTGGACCAAGGGCATGGGCACCACTCCGAGCGTCGTACTGTTTTTGACCTGCGATGCCTTTGGCGTGTTGCCGCCCATCTCGCGTCTAACGGCCGATGCCGCCATGTATCACTTTGTGACGGGCTTTACGGCCAAGATCCCCGGCACCGAGGTCGGCGTCACCGAGCCTACGCCCACGTTCTCTTCGCTGTTCGGCGAGCCGTTTATGCCACTCGACCCCATGGTTTACGCCAAGATGCTCGGCGAGCGCATTGCCGACGGCCGCACGCGTGTGTACCTGGTCAACACCGGCTGGATCGGCGGCGGCTACGGCGTGGGTCATCGCATCGAGCTTGCCTACACGCGCGCCCTGGTGGCCCGCGCCCTCGACGGCACCATCGAGGACAGCGAGTTCGTGCACGACGACATCTTTAATGTCGACATTCCCACTACGTGCCACGGTGTGCCCGACGGCATCCTGGTGCCGCGCCAGTACTGGCAGAGCACCGCGCGCTTCGACGAGGCCGCGCGCAACCTGGCGGTGATGTTCGAGGAGAACTTCGAGAAGAAGTACTCGCACCTGCCCGAGTCCGTCAAAGCCGCAGGCCCGCACGTTCAAGTACACGCCGACGCCCGTCATCGCGGCCGCGGGCTGCTGGGACTTCGCCACTAGCTTCGCCGTGAGTCCATATCCACCACAAAGGGGACAGGCACCTTTGTGGTGGTTTTGCTCGCGTGGATGACTCGGGTTACAATGCGCCTGACATATCGTCCCCTTCTCCGGATGGGGACAGCGCAAGCGTTCTTGTGACGGCACCGTAGGACTTTGAAGGTGGCCGTTGTAAGGGCGCTTTTTGTTTAGGCGCCCTCACTCGGGCGCGCACGATGAAGGGAGCACGTATGAAAGGCTTTATTGCCGAGGATTCATTCTGGGAGCTGTTTCCGCAGGCAGCGGTCGGTGTTGTGGTCGTGGAGGGCATGAAGCCCACGGCTCAGATTCCTCAAGAGGACGTGGATGCGATTGCGGCGTTGCTCGACCGCGCCAATATCGATGTGGAGCGTCATCTGACCAGCGACACTATCAGCGAGAACGCACCGGTCAAGGCATGGCGCGAGGCCTATCGTCTGTTCAAGACCAAGAAAGGCGCCCGCTGCTCGATCGAGAACTTGCTCAAGCGCGTGCTTAAGGACAAGCCTGTGGGCCACATTACGCCCGCGGTGGACATCTACAACACGGTGTCGCTGACCTACGCGCTGCCCGTGGGAGGCGAGGATCTGCATGCGATCGAGGGAGACCTTCGCTTGAAGGTGACCGACGGTGGCGATGCGTTCTTGCCTCTTGGCGAGGAAGCGGATGACCCGACGCTGCCCGGCGAGCTCGCCTACATCGATGATGCGGGCGCCGTGTGCCGCTGCTGGAACTGGCGCGACGGCGTTCGAACGGCCCTGTCCGACGATTCGGCCGACGCGTTCCTGGCGATTGAGTGCGTGGAGCCCGAGCGAATGGAGGACTGCCAGGCCGCCATCGACCGTCTTGCCGATTTGCTCGAGCGCTATCTGGGAGCGACGGTTGTCGTTAAGACGCTTGTGACCCGCGACAATCCCTGTGTGGAGCTGTAGCGGCGCCTAGAACCTATTGATGCCCAAAATCACCACAAAGGCGCCTGTCCTTTGTGGTGATTTTTATGTTGATGGGTCAACAAATGAGGCACGCAGGGCCGGCGGTCGCTGGATACGGCTAAGATGTTTACCCGTTAGCATTATGCAAGCGAAAGGCGGTCGTCTCCCATGCAGCAGAACGACGAGACACGTTTCGAGGACTTTGTCGGACTGATCAGCGGGCTCTACAAGGAGATCCAGCGCATTAAGACATCCGAGGGCGCAAGGCTGGGCCTCAAGGGCTCCGACGTTATGTGCCTGTACTATCTTGAGCGCAGCAAGGACGGCCTGACTGGTGCTGACCTGGCTCGCATGGCAGGCGTGACCCGTGCCGCCGTTTCGCGCACGCTCGCGCATCTGGAGGAGGGCGGTTACGTTGAGGTCGATGATTCGGGCGATGCCGCCGTTAAGTATCGTGCTCCGGTGCGCCTGACCGCTCTAGGCGGCGAGAGCATGAGCGAGGCGGACCGCATCATTCGCGAGGTGCTCGATACCACCGGTAAGGCTATGGGTGTGGAGCAGCGCGAGCAGATGTATGCGTCGCTGCGCACGATTCTCAACACCTTGCGCGAGATCTAGAGCCGCGCTGGAGCTAGCTTTCAGCCAAGAACTGCATCGTCCCGTTTGAGCGCGTACGCCGTGCCGGGACATTGCTGTCAAAATTCCCTGCGCGAGACCTGCGCAAGAAAGGATTCGCTATGTCCGTCCGCATTATTACCGATTCCGCCAGCGATATGTCGCCGGCGGAGCACCCCGCTCTGCGTGTTCTGCCGCTGTCCGTCACCTTTGGCACCGATGTGTATATGGATGGCGTCGACATCGATCACCAGCGCTTTTACGAGATGCTTGTGGAGCGCGACGAGCTGCCCAAGACCGGCCAGGTCAACCCGTACGCGTTTTCGCAGGCGATTGCCGAAGCACGTGAGGCCGGCGACGAGGCAGTGATTATTACCGTGGGCGCTAAGCTATCAGGCACCAATCAGAGTGCCCGTACCGCACTTGCCGAGGCGCCAGGTGGCGACGTGTTCGTGGTAGACAGCAACAACGTCACCCTGGGCGAGCGCGTCCTGGTCGAGTATGCGCTGCGCTTGGTGGACGAGGGCCGCAGTGCATCTCAGATCGCGGCGGCTGTCGAGGCCGTGCGCGACCGTGTGGTGGTTATCGGCCTGCTCGAGACGCTGGAGTACCTGGTGCGCGGCGGTCGTCTGTCTGCTGCGGCCGGCGCCGTGGGCACGCTGCTCAACGTGAAGCCCGTGGTGGCTGTCGAGGACGGTCTGATCGTGCAGCTGGGCAAGGCGCGCGGTTCCAAGAACGGCCGCAACCTGCTGAACCAAAAGGTCGAAAAGGCGGGCGGCATCGACTTTTCCATGCCGCTGGCGCTCGGCTATACGGGCCTTTCGGATGCGGTGCTCAAGAAGTATATCGAGGACAGCGCGGCACTGTGGGCTGGTCACACCGAGGGCGAACTGCCCGTTCACACCATCGGCGCCACCATCGGAACCCACGTTGGCCCCGGCGCCGTGGCAGTAGCCTTCTTCCAGCCCGCCAACTAACCGACCTGCCATAAACCATCACAAAGGTGCCTGTCCCCTTTGTGATGGTTTATGCTTTTCCGGGTGGAAGGGAGCGAGCAATGGCGTCTGAGGGCTTTTTTGATCGGGTGTACGGGGTGGTCGAGCAGATCCCCGAGGGGATGGTCGCCACGTATGGTCAGGTGGCACTGCTTGCCGGTCGTCCACGAAGTGCGCGGTACGTGGGGTATGCCCTTCATAGTAATCCGCGCCCTGGCCAAATTCCCTGTCATCGCGTGGTGTTTGCCGACGGCCGTATCTGTGAGGGCTTTGCCTTTGGCGGCCCCGATGCTCAGCGCGAGCTCTTAATGGGGGAGGGCGTGACGTTTGCCGATCCCATGCATGTTGATCTGGCCGCCTGTCGTTGGCCTGCTGGACTCTAACAGCTCTGCCGTGGTCAAAGCCACCACAAAGGTGCCTGTCCCCTTTGTGGTGGCTTTCCGTTGCAGGTTTACCTGGGCTAACTTATGGAGAAGGTATGTTGGGGTAGTTTGACGCTAGAAAGTAAGCCACGGTGAACTATATTGGTTTCAGCAACGGAGCAGGCAATAGGCGATGAAAAAGCCTGCCCTGTTGAGTTTGATTCGCATCCCTCCCCTCTGTGCGATTCAACGGTGTACTTCGGGAACAGGCCCGCTGGCAGCTAACTGCCGGCGGGCCTGTTCCTGTTTGTCGGGAGAGTGTGATGGATGGAGCTGAAGCGGTCCGGCTCCAAAAAAGGCGGACGCCGTAGCGCCCGCCCTAAAGCAATCGAAAGCTCAAGCCAGCAAATCGGTCTAGTACACCATGCCCATGGCGTCCTGAACCTCGGCCAGGGTCTGCTCGGCGATCTCATTGGCGCGACGGTTGCCCTCATGCAGGACGTCCTTCACATAGTCCAGATCGTTCTCGTAGCGCTGGCGACGCTCGCGGATAGGTGCGAAGTACTCGTTGACGGCCTCGGTCACGTACTTCTTGAGCTGGCCGGAGCCGCCCATGCCAATCTCCTCGGCAATCTCGACTTCGGAACGGCCGGTGCAGATGGCGGCTGTTGAAAGCAGGCCAGACACGCCGGGGCGGTTCTCGGGATCGAACGTGATCATGCGCTCGGAGTCGGTCTGGCTCTTCTTGATGCGTTTGGCCGTTTCCTCGGCGGTCATCGAGATGTTGATGGCGTTGCCGTAGCTCTTGCTCATCTTGCGACCGTCCAGGCCCGGCAGCAGCGGGGTCTCGGACAGCAGCGCGTCGACCTCGGGGAACACCTTGCCGTAGCGGTTGTTAAAGCGGCGGGCGATGGTGCGGGTGAGCTCGATGTGCGGCAGCTGGTCGCGGCCGACGGGCACGACGTTGCCCTTGCAGAACAGGATGTCGCAGGCCTGATGCACCGGGTAGGTGAGCAGAAGGCCGGTGAGCTCGTGGCCCGAGGCCTCCATCTCGGCCTTGACGGTGGGGTTGCGCGCCAGCTCGGCCTCGGAGACCAGCGACAGGAACGGCAGCATGAGCTGGTTGGCGGCGGGCACGGCGGAGTGCGCGTAGATCATGGTCTTGTCGGGATCGATGCCGCAGGCAAGGTAGTCCATGACCATGTTGTACACGTTGTCCTGGATGTGCTCGGTCGTGTCGCGGTCAGTGATGACCTGGTAGTCGGCGATGAGCACGTTGGTCTTGGCGCCCATGTTCTGCAGCTCAACACGGCCCTTGAGGGTACCGAAGTAGTGGCCCAGGTGCAGACGGCCGGTGGGGCGGTCGCCGGTGAGCATGGTGAACTTCTCGGGCGTTTTGGTCAGGCCCTCGCGAATGGCGTTGCTCTTTTGCAGCGCGACTTCGTAGCTGTTCTCGTTTGGCATGATTGCTCCTAACGTATGTTCATGGGTCAAGATGATAACGCGTTTATTGGAGGGGCGGTGCGTAAGTAGGCGAGGGCGGGAGAGGGACGCGCGTGGTGCGGCTTGTGCGATGGGCGCGGCGCGGCCGCGCTTGGCCAACGGTGCCTTGGCACATCCTCGGCAGCTTGCCCTAGAGCTTGTGGTGGCGCTCTTCTTTGCGCTCCTCGGCTGCCTGCTCCTCCTGCTTAAAGGCGGGGTCGTCGGGGGTGACGAGCTCGTCCTCGTGCGTGCGCTTGTTGTAATGGTGGCGTAGCACGGGTTCAAACAGGTGCAGGTGCTTGGCGAAGGCCGCCGAGCCAATGGCGAGCACGGTAAAGATGAGCACACGCATGGGCACTTCGACCTGGTTAATCGCGGCGGCGCCGGCCGAAAGCATGATGCACCAGGCATAGATGAGCAGCACGGCCTGTTTTTGGTTGTAGCCTTCTTGGATTAGGCGGTGGTGGATGTGGCCCTTGTCGGCCTGCCCAATGCTAATGTGGGCGCGCCTGCGGCGCACGATGGCGCTAAACGTGTCGATGATGGGCACGCCGGCAACGATGAGCGGGATGATAAGCGAGGTGAGCACGGCGGTGCGGCTCACGTTGAGCAGCGAGATGGAGCCCAGTGCAAAGCCCAGAAGCAGCGACCCCGAGTCGCCCAAGAAGATGCTTGCGGGGTTGAAGTTGTAGCGCAAAAAGGCCAGGCAGGCGCCAAAGAGCGCAATGGAGAGCGCGGCGGCGTCGATGCGGCCCGAGAGAACGGCCATCGAAAACATGGTGAACGAGGCGATGCCGCAGATGCCCGTGGCCAAGCCGTCGAGGCCGTCGATGAGGTTAATGATGTTGGTGAATGCCACCAGATAGATTACGGTGATGGGGTAGGCGAGCCACCCGAGCATGATTTCGCCGGGGGCAAACGGGTTGACGATGACGCCGATCCGCAGGCCGCCGATACAGGCGATGAGCGCGGCGAGGACCTGCCCGGCCAGCTTTTGCTTGGGCTTGAGTTGGAAGACGTCATCGATAGCGCCGGTCGCAAAGATGACGGTAAAGGAGAGCGCCAGCATGGGATAGCTAATGTGAAGGCGCGGGTGCGGCACCAGGACGGGTGGCCAGCCTAGGTGCCAGGTGCCTAGGATTTGCACAATGCAGGCAACGACCAGGCCCAAAAACACCGCCGTTCCGCCCAAACGCGGGATGGGCTTTGTGTTGATGCGGCGCTTAGAAGGATAGTCGACGGCATCGAGCTTAATTGCCAAGCGCTTGACCAGGGGCACCGCGAGGAAGGTCGTGATAAAGGCCGCCGCTGCCACGCATAGGTACGGTATGTAGCTCGGGGATGAAGCCATGAATCTAAAAACCGCCAAGCGTCGAAGGAAAAGGTCAGAAGAACGCCATGCGCAAAGGGCATAGCCGAACCATAATACTCGACCAAGGGGGGTGCATGTAATTGCACGCAGCGATAATCACGCGCTTACCAGATATTGGGATGTTGTCGATGGCTTGTCGGGATGCCGACGGGGATCCATATGAACCGTGATGGTGATTTTCGGCAAAAGAAAACCACCCCCCACGTTACGAAAATGAACCCACCTAAAACAGGTGGGTGCCCTCATCGACTGTTCCAGCGTCCTTAACAACGAAGGATACCTGTACTAGGTACGACTGTGTGGGCTCCCTAAATAAACGCGACGGTTCACCCAGTTGCTCCGCGGGGGGCGGAATACCTACATCATAAAGCGGCACTTTATCGATTCCAGTCTTGACATTACAAAAATCGTGTCGGACGATTACGGCGCCTTGGGGCTCGAGCCGTCTACGCGGCCTGGCCCTTTACGTTTGAGCTGCTGAATCGTTGTTTTGGAGCATGTTTTTATGCCGACGTCGTTGACCGAACTTTTTTCGCCCGCCTGCCATTTGTGTCCCCGCCGTTGCGGTGCGGCGCGCGATGAGGGCGTGCGCGGCGTATGCGGTGCTAACGACACGCTCAGGGTGGCCCGCGCGGCGCTTCATATGTGGGAGGAGCCGCCTATCTCGGGCGAGGCCGGTTCGGGCACGATCTTCTTTAGCGGCTGCTCGCTTAAATGTATCTACTGCCAGAACCACGAGATCTCGACCGGCAATTATGGCCTTGAGATTTCGCCTGAGCGTCTGGTCGAGATTATGCTGGAACTGCAGGACCAGGGAGCCAACAACATCAACCTGGTGACTGCGACGCATTATGCTCACCTGCTGCCGGCCGCGATTGCCGCAGCGAGGGAGCGCGGGCTGGACATCCCGATCGTTTACAACACGAGCGGCTATGAGCGGGCGAGTGCCGTAGCTGCCCTGGGTGACCTGGTCGATGTGTGGCTCACCGACTTTAAATATGCCGATGCCGGGCTTGCGCAGTCGCTTTCTCATATTAAGGATTACCCGCGCGTGGCCGTGTCGGGCCTGGCACAGATGGCGTGCGAGATCGAGCGCCGCGGGGGAGAGCTGGTGGACGAGGACGGGCTCATGAAGCGCGGTATCATCGTGCGCCACCTGGTGCTGCCGGGGCATGCGGACGATTCGTGCCGCGTGCTGGACCTGGTGTGGCAGACGGTGGGCGACGTGCCGATTTCGGTTATGAACCAGTACACGCCCAATGCACTCATGCGCGAGCAGGGCGGCGAGTTGGCCCGTGCCGTAACGCGCGAGGAGTACGAGCAGGTGCTCGACCATGCCGACGACCTGGGCTTTACGACGATGTTTTGGCAAGAGGGCGGCGCGGTAGACGAGAGCTTTACCCCGGCGTTTGACACCACCGGTGTTCTTACCAGCGCAAAGTAGCTCTGCTGAGTAGTCTTTTTGGGACGGGGCTTTTTTAGCCCCAGCAGAGAGCGCACACGTTTTGGCCGATTAACGGCAGGGGCAGCTAAAAAGCCCCGTCCCAAAAAGACTACTCTCGGCAGGGGTCGAGCCGGCATCTGAAAGTAGCTAAAATAGCCCCGCCCCAAAAAGACTGGTTATTGGGCGTTGACAGTTGGCGAGCCGTAGGTAAAATATCGACTTGTCCTGGGGACGTAGCTCAGTTGGGAGAGCGCTGCCGTCGCATGGCAGAGGCCGAGGGTTCGACTCCCTTCGTCTCCACCCTTGGATTTGATAAGCCGCTGACATTGTGTCGGCGGCTTTTTTTAAAAGAAAGGGCTGTACCATGGCCGAGCTTGAGTCCCAACCATTGTCCGACGAGGAGCGCGCTGAGTTGGAAGAGCTCCGCGCTGAGAAGGCACGCCGCGAGGCTCGGGAAGAGGCCCGTCGCGAGCGTGAGGAGCTGGCTGCCCTGCGTGCCGAGCGTGCGAAGGCCGAGGAGGTCGCCGCGAACGCCGCACCCGCACCGGCGCCCGCGCCCAAGCCCGCTGCCGCGAAGCCTGCACCTGCCGCGCCCAAACCTCAGCCTAAAAAGGCCGCTCGTTCCAAGTCCGTCGAGCCCAAGCCGAGCCGTGACGAGATGACCTTTGCCCAGCGCATGGTTACCTCCAAGGAGCCTACGGGCGAGAACGAGATCCCTGGCATGGCGCCGGCTCAAAAAATCATCATTGTCCTTGCCCTCATCGCGTTTGTCATCTTTATGGGCTACACGATCCTGACCAGCATGGGCCTGCTCTAACCGATTTACATCGGGCGTCATGTCCGAACACTCTGCCCTTGTCCAACCCTCAACCTCTGCACAACGCATCCGAAAGGTCGCCCCATGGCTTTGACCGATATCTCTCATCCCACCGACATCGCAATGCTTACCGATCTGTACGAGCTCACTATGGCCCAGGGCCTGTGGGAGAGCGGCAAGGCCAATGAGCAGGGTTGTTTTACCGCGTTTTACCGCGACCATCCCTTTGGTAGCGCCTATGCCGTCATGTGCGGTACCGCCGAGCTGCCCGAGCTGGTCGAGAACCTGCGCTTTACGCCCGAGGACATCGACTACCTCGCCTCGCTCCAGGCCCCGGCCGGCGGCGCGATGTTCAAGCCTGAATTCCTCGACTACCTGCGCGATTTTCGTGCGCATGTAAACATCGACGCCGTCCCCGAGGGCGAGCTCGTCTTTCCGCGTGAGCCCATGGTGCGCGTTACCGGCCCCGCGCTGGAGTGCCAGCTGCTCGAGACGGCGCTGCTCAACATCGTCGGCTTCCAGACGCTTGTCGCCACCAAGACGGCGCGCGTGGTGCTGGCGGCGGACGGCCGTCCCGTGGCCGAGTTTGGCCTGCGCCGCGCCCAGGGTCCCGATGGCGGCCTGGCCGTCGCGCGCGCGAGCTACGTTGCCGGCTGTTCCTCTACGTCCAATGTGCTCGCCGGCCGCCGCTACGGTATTCCCGTCTTTGGCACGCATGCGCACAGCTGGGTGATGAGCTTCGATTCCGAGCTCGAGGCCTTCCGTGCCTTTGCCAAGTCGAGCCCCAAGAACTGTACGCTGCTCATCGACACCTACGATGTGCGCGAGGGCTGCGAGCATGCCATTACGGTTGCCAAGGAGATGGAGGCGGTGGGCGAGCGCCTGTCGGCTATTCGCATCGACTCGGGCGACCTCGCCAAGCTCTCCAAATATGTGCGTGGCCGTTTTGATGCCGAGGGCCTGCCCTATGTAGGGATCTCGGTTTCCAACGATCTGGACGAGTACACGATTCAGTCGCTGCTCGATCAGGGTGCGCCCATCGATAGCTTTGGTGTGGGTACCAAGCTCGCGACCTGCTACGACCAGCCGGCGCTTGGCGGTGTGTATAAGCTTTCCGCCCGCCGTGCGAGCGAGACGGATCCGTGGACGCCGGTGGTTAAGCTCTCCGAGCAGCCCTACAAGCGCACGATCCCGGGTGTGCAGCGCGTGCGCCGTTATTACGACGGCTTTGGCGGCCCGATCTGCGACATGATCTATGACGAGGATCATCTGTCTGGGGAGGGCGCCGCGCGCGGTAATACCCTCGTGGCCGTGAACGATGCTGCGCTGGTGACCGATGTGTCCGAGCTCGAGTATCGCGAGCTGCTGGCGCCGATCGTGCGCGATGGCAGCGCCGTTGCCCCGCGCGAGAGCATTGAGGACGCACG
Organism: Collinsella sp. AF39-11AT; assembly: GCF_003474585.1. NCBI lineage: Bacteria > Bacillati > Actinomycetota > Coriobacteriia > Coriobacteriales > Coriobacteriaceae > Collinsella > Collinsella sp. AF39-11AT. Next base: position 98,675 of record NZ_QROG01000002.1, read on the forward strand.
CGAGCGTTGCACCTGGGCACTGGACCATCTGGATCCGGTCTACAAGCGCTTCCTGTACCCGCAGACTTATGTGGTGGGCATGGAGCAGGGCTTGGCACAGGTGCGCGACGAGCTTGTGCGCAAGAACATGGCCGCGGCTTCTGCCTTTCCCTGGGCTCACTAATTCCTTGGGCGGTAGGGGCGAGTCACGCTTCCTTGGCCGCCAGCTCGGCCGTTCGCTGAACAGTTGATTGGTTTGACGTATGACGACTTCTTATAAAACGATGGTGGTAAAGATCGGTTCGTCCACGGTGGTGGGCGCCGACGGCAAGGTCAACCGCGCCTTTATCGGCGGGCTTGCCGACCAGGCCGCAGCGCTGCGCGAGCTTGGCTGGCGCCTGATCGTGGTGAGCTCGGGCGCCATTGCCTGCGGCTATCCCGTGCTGGGCTTCGACCGTAAGCCGGTCGGCGACCTGCCGAGCCTGCAGGCCTGCGCCTCGGCCGGTCAGTGCATCATCTCGTCGGCCTACGACGAGGAGTTCCATGCGCGCGACCTGCTCACCTCGCTCGTGTTGCTCACGCGTCACGACACGGCGCGCCGCACGTCCTACCTGCACGCGCGCGACGCCCTGCTTCGCCTGGTGGAGCTCGGCGTGGTGCCGGTCGTCAACGAGAACGATACCGTCACCGTCGATGAGATCAAGTTTGGCGACAACGACACGCTGGCGGCGCTTGTGAGCTGCCTGGTTTCTGCCGATCTGTGCGTGACGCTCTCGGACATCGATGGCCTCTACACCGCCAATCCGCATGAGGATCCGACGGCCGAGTTTATCCCGGTCGTGCATAAGATCGATGCCAAGATTATCGCCTCGGCGGGCGATTCTTCCACATCGGTGGGTACGGGCGGCATGATCACCAAGATTCGCGCGAGCCGCATTCTCATGACGGCGGGCATTCAAAGCGTGATTTGCTCGGGCGAGGAGCCCGATGCGCTCGTGCGTCTGGCCCGCGGCGAGAGCGTGGGTACGCTGTTCGATCCGCCGGCGGAGCGCCTGGACATTGCGCCGCGCAAGTTGTGGATTGCACTGGGCGACAAGGCGCACGGCTCGGTGACGGTCGATGACGGCGCCGCGAAGGCGCTGGTCAGCCGCGGATCGTCGCTGCTCGCGGTGGGTATTCGCGAGGTCGATGGCCAGTTTGCCGAGGGCGATGTGCTCGACGTGTGCGACCCGAGCGGCATGGTTGTCGCCCGTGGTATCGCCGAGGCCGATTCGGACGTGCTGGAGCTTGCCGCCGGCCGCCGCCAGGACCAGATTGCCAGCAACCGCCTGCTCGCAGACCTGGCCGAGAAGCCCGCGATCCATAGGGACAACTTGATAGTGTTTGCATAAAGAGAGGCAGCGCTGCGGCTCGTTTTGCCAGCAGTGCTGCCTCTCCTTTTCCGGCACTTGGGGACGTTCCTTATGTGCCGGCACTTTGGGACACTCCTTTGCTAGAAGATCTGGCGCAGGTCTCCGCGGTTGAGGGCTTCGTCGAAGAGGTGCTTGAACACCACGCTGCCGTGCAAGCCGTCGTGCTCGAACTCGTTGGTCACCCAGGCATGCGAGTTGCCCACGCGGCTGAGCGTATCGAGCTGCATGCCCGAGTCCACGTACATGTCATCGAAGTACACCGCGGCCTGCAGGGGCACCTCGTTGCACGCCAGGCGCTGCGGGTCATAGATCTTGTCCCAGCTGGTGTCTTCCATCAGCAGGTCCATGGCGGGCTTGAAGGGCTTGAGCTCGGGCATCTGCTCGAACATCCACGGGAACATGGCCTCGCCGGTAAACATGAGCGGGCGCGCGAGGGTGTCGAACTCGGCGTGGTGTGCCTTCTCTTCAGCTGCGGCCCAGCCAATGGGCATAGTGTCACCGTCGGCGTATATGAACTCCTGCAGCGTCCAGTACAGCGGATTCGTGCGCGTGTTGGTGCGCTCGAAGGCGCGCATCAAAAAGCTGTCGGATACCGAGGAGCCGCAGCTCAGCGTACCGTCGCCTGTAACAAACGCGTGATCGATAATCCAATGCATGCTCTCAAAGCTCGGCTTCATGCCAAAGTCGCTGCCCATGAGTTGTAGGCGCTCGACCGTCATTGGCGAGCCGTCGGGCAGCACGGGCTTCTGAGCCTCGAGCGCATCGGCCAGGGCTGCCACGCGCTCGACATCGGCGGGGTAACGGTCGTAATACTGCTGCGTCTTGGCGGCCATGCGCGGGAAGGTGTGCGCGTAGACCTCGCTGGCGCTCGCCGGCACGTGCGGAATGCCGCCGCAGGTAAAGCTTGCCGCCACGCCCTCGGGGAAGAGCGACAGATAGCTCAACGTCAAAAAGCCGCCGTAGCTCTGCCCCAGTGTGACCCAGGGCTTGCCGCCAAAGCCCACCAGGCGCAGGTACTCAAAATCGCGCACGATGGAGCTGGCGAGGTGACGCTTGAGGAAGTCCGCCTGCGAGCGGGCCGCATCGGAGCCTGCCGCCTCGGCGCGCTCGCCCAGTGCGGCAATCGTGCGCCCGTCTACACAGCTACTGCGTCCGGTGCCGCGCTGGTCGGGCAGCACGACGCGGAAATGCTTGACGGCCTCTTCGATCCAGCCATCGCTTGTGGGCGACAGCGGACGCGGGCTCTCGCCACCGGGGCCACCCTGCAAAAAGAGAAGGAGCGGCAGGTCGTCGTTGATGCGGTCGGGTGCGCAAACCACGCGGTAGAAGAGCTTGATGCTCTCGGGCGCACCGGCGATGGGTGTCGGTATAGCGCCGCGGCGCATGGTGCTGCCGACGGCCAGGAGCATCGGCTCCAGGCCGCGCCAGTCGAGGGGGACGTCGATGCTGTGGTCCTCGACATACAGGCCGGGGACGTGGTACGAAGTGATGAGGGCCATGTGAGTCTTCCGTTCGTTGCGGTGTTTCGGGTTGACCAATTCTACCGCCGCGGGCGAGGCCATGCGCAAATCGGCTACCATGGTTGCAAACTTCTAGGAGAAAGGGCCGCCCATGTCGGTCGATATAGCCACGTATGTCCACGATCTTGCCGTTGCCGCCAAGGCAGCGTCGGCCTCGCTTGCCACGGCGAGCGATGAACAGCGCCAGGAGGCCGTGCGCGCCATGGCCGCGGCGCTGCGCGACGGCGTCGACTCCATCGTCGCCGCCAACGAGCTCGATATGTCCGCTGCGCGCGATGCGGGTACCTCGGCCGGACTGCTCGATCGTCTGCTGCTGACGCCCGAGCGCGTCGAGGGCATGGCCGCCGGCCTGGAAAAGCTCGCCGAGCTGCCCGATCCCGTGGGCCGCGTGCTCGACCACCGCGTGCTTGCAAGCGGCGTGGACCTGACCCGTGTGAGTGTGCCGCTGGGCCTGGTCGCCATGGTTTACGAGGCGCGTCCCAACGTGACGGCCGACGCCGCGGGCATCTGCATCCGTACCGGCAACGCCTGCATTCTGCGCGGCGGCTCGCTGGCCTATCACTCGTGTGCCATGATTTCTGAGCTGCTGGCCGATGCGCTCGAGGCCAAGGGCTTCCCGCGCGAGGCCGTGTCGATGATCGAGTCCACCGACCGCGAGGCCACTGGCGAGCTCATGAAGCTCCGCGGTGTTGTCGACGTACTCATTCCGCGCGGCGGTGCAGGCCTGATCCAGCGCTGCGTGCGCGAGTCGCTCGTTCCGGTGATCGAGACGGGCACGGGTAACTGCCACATCTACGTGCATGAATCCGCCGACTTCGATAAAGCGCTCAATATTATCGTCAACGCTAAGACGCAGCGCGTGGGCGTGTGCAATGCCGCCGAGTCGCTGCTGGTCGACCGTGCCGTGGCCGATGCGTTTTTGCCTGCGGTCGTGGCCGTGCTGCATGACCACGGCGTGCTCATTCACGGCGACGAGGCCACGTGCGCCGCATGCGCCGACACCGGGCTTGCCGAGGGCGATGACTACGTTGCCGCGACTGAGGAGGACTGGGGTCGCGAGTATCTGGCGCTCGAGATGAGCGTGAAGGTCGTGGCGAACGAGGACGAGGCCATCGCGCACATCAACCGCTACGGCACGATGCACTCCGAGGCCATCGTTGCAGAGGACACGGATGCTTGCGAGCGCTTCCTGGACGAGGTCGATGCCTCGGCCGTGTATGCCAACGCCAGCACGCGCTTTACCGACGGCGGCGAGTTTGGCCTGGGCGCCGAGATTGGCATCTCGACCCAAAAGCTCCACGCCCGCGGCCCCTTTGCCGCCGAGGCCCTCACCACCTACAAATACAAGCTCCGCGGCACCGGCCAGGTCCGCCCCTAAACCTACCAAAAAGGGACAGGTTTATTTTGGCAGGTTTTATCTGCGGTTTTGCCGGGCGACACGTTCGCCCGGCTTTTTTCTCCGCATAACTTTTTTGCCTTTCGGCTTGAGCCGCGGCGATATACGATAGTGACACCGTGTCCTAACATCGACTCACCTGGAGGTATTGCCATGTCCCAGACGCTCACCGCCGGAATCACCCGCGACCGCGCATTCGAACTGCTCAACGAGCACAACAAGGACCCGTTTCACATTACCCATGGCGAGACGGTTGAGGGCACCATGCGCTACTTTGCGCGCGAGTTCGACCCCGAGAACGAGGAGTTTTGGGGCATCGTCGGCCTGCTGCACGACTTGGATTGGGAGGAGCATGAGGACGACCCCATGAACCACACCATCTATACTGCCGAGATTCTTAAGGGTGAAGGTGCGTCTCCCGAGCTCATTCGCGCCATCCAGACGCACACGTCGGACTTCAACACCTCGCTGCCCAAACCCGAGCTGCAGATGGAAAAGATCCTGTTTGCCTGCGATGAGCTCACCGGCCTGATCGGCGCCGCCGTCATCATGCGCCCGAGCAAGAGCGTTATGGACTTTACGACCAAGTCGCTCAAGAAGAAGTTCAAGGACAAGCGCTTTGCCGCCGGCTGCTCGCGCGACGTGATTTCGCAGGGCGCCCTGATGCTCGGCTGGGAGCTCCCCGAGCTCTTTGACCGCACCATCGCGGCCATGCAGTCCTTCGCGCCCGACCGCGACACCTTCCAGGCCTAACCTGCCAAAAAGGGACAGGTTTATTTTGGTAGGTTTTATCTGGGAAAACGCTTCCGTTGGATGTTATTCAGCGGAAGCGTTTTCTGTTTGACATGGTGAAGCTGGCGAATGGCGGCGCCTCGCGGCAGACAGCTGCGCTTCGCCGTATCCGTAACTCGGCAAACGCGACGCTACGACGCGTTCTTGATAATCCATGTTCCCAGTCCGGTCAGCAGCTGAACCTGCTTAATCGTTAGCCCTTGTTTTCGAAGCGCGAGAATCGCCTCATTGCGAAGTGGCTTGGAGGCGGATTTGAGTTCCGTCGGAGCACATCCTGCGACACTCTGCACGATTGCCGTGCCAAATTCGCATAGATCTTCCTCGCGAACCTTGGCTGTTGCGCTGGGGCGATAGGGAAGCGACGGCGTACTTTCCATGAGCCGAAGGTATGAGCGAGGTGTTGGGAATATAACACCGACAACGCTGCCGGTAACATGCGGCCGTGACCTGGCACTCATGAGATACTCGCGATGGCTGCTCCAGGGATATTCGTCGTATGCTGCCAGTCCCGCTTTTTGTGGATTCAAATGAATGTATCGAATTGCCTCGAGTAAATATACTTCTGACTTAATGGGCGAATCCCAAAACCGCTCCTGAAACACGTGGCCGATATGCCCCGTCCGCGCATTGTACCTGCCCGCATACGATACGGCTATCGCATGCATCGCGTCGCTCTTGCGGTCGTCCGGATCGTCGATGAGCAGATGAATGTGGTTTCCCATAAGGCACCAAGCGATAAGCTCGATATTGTGTTTGGGGAGGATCGCATCGAGGATCTGAAGCATGGCGATTCGGTCCTCGGCATCGTCAAACAGCAATTGCCCTCCGTTTCCACGCAACGTGATGTGGAAATAACCGGTTGGTGACTTTGAACGAGGTTTTCTCGGCATGGCCCCTCCTTTAGCTTGGATGGGCTGAAGATACCTCATTCGGGGGCTTCGGTTGTCGAGATTCAGTTCACCGACTATAGCTGCTACCTGCCGAAATATAATTGCGTTTTCAAATTGATGCTTTTTAATGGTAATTGAGTAAGACGGGCGCGCTTGTTGTGGATGCGGGCGTTGGTTACGTCGATCTGGACGGCCCTCGCGTGATGTCATCGCAAATGGGCTTCACGCATTTTTGCGGCGATAGAAAAATGGTCGGGCGCTCTTAAACAAAACGGAGCACCCGACCATTTACTGATTGTTTGTTGATGTTTGGCCAGATAGAACCTGCCAAAATAAACCTGTCCCTTTTTGGCAGGTTAGTTGAGGGCGGCTTGGGCTAGGCGGGCTTCGGCGGCCTCCTCGGTGACGCCCAATGCCACGGCGAACTCCTCGATGGAGCGGCGCTTGGCTTCCTTGAGTACACGCATATAGTAAGAGCTGGGCTTTTTATCGGCTTCCTCGGCCTGGCGAATGCGGTGCATCATGGTCTTTGCCACGCGGACCGTCTCGGGCGCGCCCAGCTTGAGCTGCTGCTTAAAGTGTGTCTCTTCAAGCGAGCTGTTGCGCTCGGTAAAGGTGTCGCACTCCAGCTCGTCATAGTGGCTCAGCAGATGCTCGGCATCTTGCTGAGAGATGGCGGCATGCAGACGGTCGGCCTGCGCCACGGGGTACATAAGGATCGTCTGCGCATGCCCCTGCTTGGCCTCGAGCAACAACATGGGCTGCGGCGTGTCGTCCCTAAAACCGACGACGGTGCAGACTCCCTGACCCGGATGAATGACGTGTTGACCGATTGAGAACATGCTACCTCCAACTTATACGAATTTACGTATGTCTAGAATAACACGCTGACGTGCGCAAATCCTCGCTTTATGCAGGAAAAGCACACAACTCTGATAGGTAAGAGTATTCGATAAAAGACACAGCTCATTCACACCTTTATGCATTTTCAACGCGTGCATAATCTGCAGGCAGACCGGCATCTTTGAGTGACTCCATACAAGCTGTAGTCAATTTTGTGCATATGCAATTTCGATTGGCTTTACCCTGCGACAGTGCCCCTCGCTTGTGATAGAGTGCTACAAACTCTGGCTTTTGCCCTACGAGTGACCAAGAGCTCGGGGGCTTTAACACAAGGAGGATCTATGCCCGAGAAGATTGAAGAGCTGGTACGCGCTGCGCTTGCTGCGGCCCAGGAGGCCGGCGACCTTTCCGCATTTGAACTTGACGATTGCGCTATCGAGCGACCGGCTGACACTTCTCATGGCGAGTGGACCTCTACCATGGCCCTGAAGTCCGCCAAGCTGGCCCACTGCGCCCCGCGCAAGATCGCCGAGGCCATCGTTGCCCATATGCCCGAGGATCCCGCGATCGAGAAGGTTGAGATCGCAGGCCCCGGTTTCATCAACTTCTACCTCTCCGTTGCCGTCAAGAATGCCATCTTTGGCGAGGCTCGCGAGAAGGGCATGGACTTCGCTAAGTCCAACGTCGGTGGTGGCCTGAAGACCCAGGTTGAGTTCGTTTCCGCCAACCCCGTCGGCCCCATGCACATCGGCCACGGCCGCTGGGCCGCTCTGGGCGACTCCCTTTGCCGCGTCATGGACCACGCCGGTTACGACATCCAGCGTGAGTTCTACATCAATGACCACGGCTCTCAGATGAACACCTTCGGCAACTCCATCAGCACGCGCTATATGCAGCTTGCCGACATCATCGCCAAGCAGGGCGTTGATATCGACGAGGCTCACAAGCTGCTGATCGCCGACCGTGACGCCTTTGTTGCCGACGAGAACGACGAGCACCCCGAGACCCATCCGTATCAGGACAACTTTGCCGAGACCTTGGGCAAGGACTCTTACGGCGGCGACTACATCATCGACGAGGCCGCCGAGTTCTGGCGCACCGACGGCGACAAGTGGGTCGACGCCGATCCGCAGGAGCGTATGGAGAGCTTCCGTGAGCGCGGCTACGTGAAGATGGTCGACAACATGCGCGACCTCTGCCACGCCGTCAACTGCGACTTCGATCGTTGGTACTCCGAGCGCTCGCTGTATGTGAAGGACACCGAGGGCGAGACCGCCGGCACCTCCGCCGTCGACCGCGCTTTTGAGAAGCTCGACAAGATGGGCTACCTCTACACCAAGGACGGCGCCCTGTGGTTCCGCTCCACCGATCTGGGCGACGACAAGGACCGCGTCCTGATCAAGTCCGACGGCGAGTACACCTACTTCGCCTCCGACGTCGCCTATCACTGGGATAAGTTCCAGCGCGTCGATCACGTCATCGACATCTGGGGCGCCGACCACCACGGTTACATCGAGCGCGTCCGCTGCGTCTGCGACGCTCTGGGTTACCCCGGCAAGTTCGAGGTTCTACTGGGCCAGCTCGTCAACCTGCTGCGTAACGGCAAGCCCGTCCGTATGTCCAAGCGCAAGGGCACCATGGTGACCCTGCAGGAGCTCGTCGACGAGGTCGGCTCCGATGCCGCTCGCTACACGCTCATCTCCAAGAGCTCCAACCAGATGGTCGACTTCGACATTGAGGCCGTTAAGAAGCGCGACAACTCCAACCCGGTCTATTACGTGCAGTATGCTCACGCCCGCGTGTGCTCCATCCTGCGCCGTGCCGCCGACGTTACCGCCGAGCAGGCCGCCGAGATGGGCATGAAGGCCGTCGCCGCCAAGGCCATCGGTGAGAACGTCGATTACTCGCTGCTGACCGACCCGACCGAGCTCGCCCTGTCGCGTAAGCTCAACGAGCTCACCGACCTGATTGCCAGCTGCGCTCGCGATCGCGCCCCGTTCCGCCTGACGCACTTTGCCGAGGAGCTCGCCGGCGACTTCCACAGCTTCTACGCCGCCTGCCAGGTTCTGCCGAGCGAGGGCCGTCCCGTCGACCCCGAGCTCTCGCGCGCCCGTCTGGCCGCCTGCGACGCCGTCCGCGTGACGCTCGCCCTGGTGCTTACCCTCGTTGGCGTTTCCGCGCCCGAGCAGATGTAATCTGCGGGTCATTTGACCGTGTAGGTTCGGCTTTGCTGAACCCTATAAGCCCGATCTCCATGCGGAGGTCGGGCTTTTTTCGTTTGGCGGGGCTTTTAGGCGTGTTGGAAAATGCTACCAAATCGCAACTATACCGGTTTACGGGGCTGAATCGCTGCCTGGCGACCATAGCGACAGCAGTGAAAATAAAACCGCAGCTAGACGGTTTATTGTTTCTTGAAAATGCAGGGTATGGTTGCTTGCAGCATTCTGGCCCCGTAATCCGGCGTAGTTTTGAAAATTGTCCCTTGGGGACGGAGGAAAATGGATCATTTTTGTCTCGCGGAGGGGTGGCGGGATACCGTCCGCCGCGAATCGTGCTCATCTCCTACGTTTGGACGCATATCCCGAACCATGCCGAAAAGTACGATATTAAAACCGCAGGTAGCAGACTCGTTGTTTATGAAAAAACAAGGGTATGGTCAGGGGCTCGGGTGCAAACGTAGTAGATGGGCGCGATTCGTGGCGCGGCTATTCCGGGTGCCACGGCTTCACTCCTCTGGCGCGACATTTCAAGGCGCTTTTGAGGAGGAGTGTCCCTGATGACTGGGCGTTTAAGAACGTCCAATGACTAAGTTGCAGGTGGTTGCGGTTGTGTTACACTAACGCTGCGTATATGACGCAATCATCTCGATACAGATCAATGATATCCGTCGTTTTGAACGGAACTAGACTGTTTAGCCGCCCTGAAGGTTTATGCAGGGAGCATGTGATTACAGGGCTTGAAAAGAAAGTTGAGCAAACACTGTGTCTGATCAACAGCAAGAAAACGAAATAACGACGACGCAGGCCGCTCCCGCTGCACCGGTTGCGTCGGACCAGGTCGCGGCGCCTGCGCAAGCCTCGGCTCCTGAGACGCCTAAGGCTGCTTCGACGCCTATGCCTGTGGCGGCTGAGAAGGCCGTGCCTGCAACTGGTGAGGAGGCTGCTCCGGCAAAGCCCAAGCTCACGCGCCACACGGCCAAGCCTGCCACTGACGGCGAGGAGGTCACCAAGCCCAAGCGCCGTACCACGCGCACGACGCGCGCCAAGCGCACCGTTGCAGCTGACTCCTCGGCGCCGATTTCCGATGAGGTCGCGCAGGCACGTGCGTTGGCGCAGATTAGCGAGGCTCAGGTGGTGCGCGCCCGCCGTCGTGCTGCCGAGCGCGAGGCCGCGGCTCTGACCGAGCTTGCAGCTCCGTCTGTGCCCGAGACCCCTGCCGCCGACCTGCCGACCGAGAAGCCGGCACCGCGCACACGCCGCCGCACGGCTGCTAAGGCCGAGCAGGTTGCGGAACAGGTAGCCCCCGAGCTCACTGAGGCTTCGGTCCGTTCCGCGGCAGGGGAGGGCGCATCGCCTGCTGAGCCCGCTGTGCCTGTCGAGGCCAGCGAAGTTCCCGTTGTCGATCCGGCTTTGCGCCCGCACCGTCGCGGTCGCAAGCCCAAGGCCTTCGTCGAGGCAGAGAAGGCCGCAGCCGCAGCCGCCGCCGCTCGGGATGCTGCGGCGACCGCCGAGTCTGCAACCGCTGCCGATGCACCCGTCCAGGATGCTACGACTTCCGAGGCCGCTCCCGCCGATGCCGAGCCCGCCGACGTCCGTCCCGGTCGCAGCCGTCGCACCGCTGCTAAGCGCACGTCCAAGGCTAAGGCCTCCAAGAAGGGCGCGTCCGAGGATTCCACCGAGGCGACCGCCGATGTATCGACTGATGCCGCCGAGCCCCAGGACGTCGAACAGCCTGCATCCGAGAAGCCCAAGCGCGGTCGTAAGAAGTCCGCTAAGGCCAAGGCCGCCGAGCAGCAGGCTGATGTCGAAGCGCAGATTGATTCCGGCGCCGAGGCCAATGACGCCGCTGCGGCCAATGCCGACGCCGCCGCAACCGATGGCGCCGCGCCCGCTGAGGCCGATGACAACGCTCGCCCCAACCGTCGCCAGCACAAGCGCAACGAGGAGCGCAACGAGCGCAAGGACGAGCGCAACAACGACCGTCGCAACCGCCAGCGCGATCGCAAACAGCGCAACAAGGAGCGTAACGCCGCCCCCACCGAGCCCACGCTTTCGCGTGAGGAGCTCTCTGCCATGAAGGTCGCCGAACTGCGCGAGAAGGCCAAGGAGTTCGAGATCGAGACGACCGGCAAGAAGAAAGCCGAGCTCGTCGAGGAGATCTACGTCACCGCCGCGAAGGCCGAGGGCTTCCGCGACATCAAGGGCATTCTGCAGATTCGCCCGGATAGCTCCGGCATCATCCACGCCCATGGCTACATGAAGTCCAACGACGACGCCTTCGTGCCCGCCTACCTCATCCGCTCCGCGCGCCTGCGCACGGGCGACGTCATCGAGGGCTCGCTGCGTCCTTCGCGCGGCGGCGACAAGCGCGCCGGCCTCGCCAAAATCACGACCGTCAACGGTCTGGACCCCGAGCAGATTCGCAACCGCCCCAAGTTCGGCGACCTCACCCCGGTCTATCCCAACGAGCCGCTGCGCATGGAGCACGGCAAGGACTCCATTACCGGTCGCGCCATCGACATCGTGTCGCCGATCGGCAAGGGCCAGCGTGGCCTGATCGTGTCCCCGCCCAAGGCCGGCAAGACCACGATCCTCAAGAAGATCTGCCAGTCCATCTCGATTAACAACCCCGAGGTGCACCTCATCTGCCTGCTCGTCGACGAGCGCCCCGAAGAGGTCACCGATATGCAGCGTTCCATCAAGGGCGAGGTTGTGGCGTCGACCTTCGATATGCCCGCCGACAACCACACTCGCGTGGCAGAGCTCGTTATCGAGCGCGCCAAGCGCATCGTGGAGCTGGGCGGCGATGTTGTGGTGGTGCTCGACTCCATCACGCGTCTTGCCCGCGCCTACAACTTGGCGGCGCCCGCCTCAGGCCGCATCCTTTCGGGCGGCGTCGATTCGGCGGCACTGTATCCTCCCAAGCGCTTCCTGGGCGCAGCCCGCAATATCGAGAACGGTGGCTCGCTTACCATCCTGGCCTCTGCCCTCATCGACACCGGTTCCAAGATGGACGAGGTCATCTTTGAGGAGTTCAAGGGCACCGGCAACATGGAGCTTAAGCTCGACCGCGACCTGGCCGACCGCCGCATCTTCCCGGCTATCGACCCCGTTGCCTCCGGTACGCGTAACGAGGACCTGTTGGTCGACGAGCAGATGCGTCCGTTTGTCTTTGGTCTGCGTCGCATTCTTGCCGGCATGAACAACACCGAGCGCGCAGCCGCATCGTTTATCAAGGGTCTTAAGGGCACCAACACCAACCAGGAGTTCCTGGTGCGTTCGGCCAAAAAACACAGCGACTACGAGCAGACGTTCTAGGTTGTCATCCACGCGCAGCGATAGTCATCAATGCGATAAAGGGTCGGGGCTTTGAGCCTCGGCCCTTTTCTATAGCGCCGCTCCGCGCTTATTTTTGACCGTAAGACCGACGAGCAGCAGGTTTCCCGTTTCAATCCGACATCGTCACTTGCAATCGACAGGACGGTTTCGCATAATAACTTTTAAGCTTCGCGACGGAAAACGCAGATGAAACGAACCATATACCGTTGCTTTGGGGCATAGCCCCGCTTCATCTTCTCTCGCGCAGCCAACTGAATGATGCGATTTGGGTGCTGGAAGATGGGGAGAGCTCATGGCTTCTTCTGATGCAACACAACGAGCAGTCCTTGCCGGACTTTCGTGCGGGATCGGCCTTGCCGCTCCCGTGGTTATGTATGCCGCGACGCTGCCGTTTTCGTCGGTGAACGAGACGGTCGTGGCGGGTGCAGTTCCCTTCGCCGTGGGCGCGGTGGCGGGCGTGGGTATCTATGCCGCCTCGCTGGGTATCTCCGAGTATCGTGCGCAGCGTGAAGAGCGTCTGTTCCAGCCCGATGCCATGGGCGGTGCCGCCAATCTCAATCAGCATCAAAGCGAGTTCAAGACCGCCTCGATTCCAGCTCAGCAGCAGGATGCGATTCCGTACGCTGCGGCTTCTGCTTCTCAGGCTCAGTCGGAGCAGTCTACCTCGGCATTCCTTTCCGGCCTGACTGGTGCGTTCCAGCGCCGTCATGCCGATGATGGTGTCCCTACCATCGCTCGAGCCGCAGATGCTATGGACGAGGCCGAGGCTTGGTCCATGATCGACAGCATGCTCGACGACGATTCGCCGGTGAGCTGCGACCCTGCACGCTCGCGCGACGTCTATCAAGTCGCCATCGACGAGCTCACCAACGGCGGGCAGACCGGCTCCTTCAATCGCGATGATATCGCCGCCGCGGCACGCGCCGTGTCGGGCTCCCAGGCCGCCCCTGCGGGCAGCACGGCGGCTTTCGTGGCACTCGTTGCCAATGCGGCGGTCAATAACGCCTACAGCGCTACCTCGGCGGACGCGAACGCTTCTGCCGATAATTCGTACGTTGATGAAGCCATGACCGCGGACGAGGAGGCTGTTGCCGCCCGCCGTGCCGCCGAAAGCTCGCTTTGGGGCGCTCCTGCCCAGCAGCAGGCGGCTGAGGCTGCGCCGTACAATGCAAACCTCGCCAGCATGCCTATCATCTCCGGTGCCGCGGGCATCGATCTCGATGACCTCGATGAGCCTGCAGCCATCACCGCATCGATTGATGCCCAAGATCGCATCGACACCGGCGACCTTCCGGACGCCTCGCTCGAGGTTGATGTCCCCATGGCCGATTACTCGGGCCACGAGGGTATGTGGGCCGCCGCCACCGCGATTCTGGATGAGATTGACGAGCCTGCTCCTGTTTCAGCCCCCGCTCCCGTCGCTGCCCCTCAGCCTGCTGCCCCCGCCTATGTCGGCCGTCACAGCGCTGTGTTCCCCGAGGATACTGCCCGTATCTCGCGTGAGAGCATCGAGCGGGCCGAGGCTATTGCCGCCGGCATTATGGAAAATCGTCGTCACGAGCGCGTCAATCAGATCCTCGAGGAAGAGATCGAGCGTCTTCAGTCCTCTACCGCCAAGCGTACGGGCCGTGCTTATCTGAGCGTTATCGAGGGCGGTACCGCCAGCTTCGCGCCGCTCCGTGCGGAGGCATAACTTCTGCATGGTTAAGATCAATCGAAAATGGGCGGTCGTAACCTGCCTGATGGCGCTCTTGATCTGGGGCAATTCGCTGGTTCCCGGCTCGGGGTCGGGCTCACTGAGCCTAACGGTCATGGAAGCTATCCGCGGTTTCCTGCACGGCGTGGGACTTCCATATGAATGGGTGACCAACTTTGTTGTTCGTAAGTGCGCGCATTTTACCGAGTATTTGGTGCTCGGCATCCTGGCAACGCACGCCTTTGATTTTGAGGGCCGACGCACCTTTGACGTGCTGCTGCCCACGGCAGTGTTCCTGCTGCTGATTCCCTCGATCGACGAGACGATTCAGCTCTTTGTGCCGGGACGCGCCGGCATGATCACTGATGTGATGATCGACTGCTGTGGAGCGGCAACGGGCGTTGTGCTCCGATATCTCTTACGGTCGCTGATGTGCGCCAAAAAGGCCGCCTAAGGACGCATTGTTTGGTCCTAGGCGGCCTTTTTTATTGGAGGGCTTATATGAGGTGTGGCGGCGTCGTTCCATAGGTCGGATTTGCCGGGTGCGCCACGCCCTGTGGGTGCGTCTGTTACTGAAGCGCCTGTGCGCCTAGGGCCAGGCAGCCCATGATGCCCTGCTTGCCCTCGAGGCTGTTGTTGACGATGTAGGTATCGATGTCGTTGACCTCGGGCGTGACGATATAGCCGTTGAGCATCTCGGCGCACTTCTTGCGCGCGAGCGGCACGATGGGGGTGTGGTCGACCACGCCGCCGCCGATGACGATCTTCTGCGGCGCATAGCACAGGATGAAGGTCATGAGCGCCTGCGCCAGATAGCCGGCGAGCAGATCCATGGCCTCCGGGTCATCGGCCATGTCTCCGGCGCTCTTGCCATCCCAGCGCCTTTTAACGCCGGGGCCGGCGATGAGGCCCTCGAGGCAGTTGTCGTGGAAGGGGCAGCCGCTGTGCTCGCCGATGGTGTCGCGCGGGTCGCGCGTGACCAGGATGTGGCCGGCCTCGGGGTGCATTTAGTGCCGGGCCGTCCTTACCCGCGCGGTTTGATTTTATCACGCAGGAACTTGAGGTTCTCCAGTGCTGCGTTGAGCGTCTCGTCTCGCTTGGCAAAGTGGAAGCGGATGAGGTGGTTGACGGGCTCGCGGAAGAAGCTGGAGCCCGGAACGGAGCCCACGCCCACCTTGGAGGCCAGATCCTCGCAGAAGTCGAGGTCGCTGTCATAGGCAAACTCAGAGATGTCCATCATCACGTAGTACGCGCCCTGCGGCACGTTGTGCGTGAGGCCGATGCTGTCGAGTCCCTGACAGAATAGGTCGCGCTTGGCGGTGTAGAGGTCGAGGACCTCCTGGTAATAACTGTCGTCGAAATTGAGGGCAGTGACGACGGCTTCCTGCAGGGGCGCGGCGGCGCCGACGGTGAGGAAGTCGTGGACCTTTTTGATACGCTCGGTGATCTGGGCTGGGGCAATGGTGTAGCCCAGGCGCCAGCCGGTGATGGAGTACGTCTTAGACAGCGAGCTGCAGCTGATGGTTCGCTCGAACATGCCGGGCAGCGTGGCCATATAGACGTGCTCGTGGGGAGCGTAGACGATGTGCTCGTACACCTCGTCGGTGATGCAGTAGGCGTCGTACTTCTTGCACAGGCCGGCAATAAAAGTGAGCTCCTCGCGCGTAAAGACCTTGCCACAGGGGTTGGACGGGTTGCATAGGACGATCGCCTTGGGATCGTTGTCGCGGAAGGCCGCCTCGAGGACCTCACGGTCGAAGTCAAAGGTGGGCGGGTTGAGCGGCACATAGATGGGCTCGGCGCCCGAGAGAATGGTGTCAGCGCCGTAGTTCTCGTAGAACGGCGAGAAAATGACGACCTTGTCGCCGGGGTTCGTGACCGTCATCATGGCGGCCATCATGGCCTCGGTGGAGCCGCAGGTGACTACAATATTCTCGTTGGGGTTGATCGGCATGCCCATAAAGTGCTCCTGCTTGGCGGCAAGCGCCTCGCGCATGGCCTGAGAGCCCCAGGTGATGGAGTACTGGTGGTAGAGCGGCTTGGGATCGGTGGCGATGGTGCTGAGGCTATCGAGCAGCTGCGCCGGGGGATCAAAGTCGGGGAAGCCCTGTGACAGGTTGACGGCGCCATACTTGTTGGAGATGCGCGTCATGCGACGGATGACGGAATCGGTAAACGTTGCCGTGCGGTTGGAGAGTTCTTTCATGCCGGTCCTTTCGAGCATTTGCAGTGGGGCAAGTTTACTCCTATGAAACCGGTGGGAAATGCTCGAAATGGTCTCGAAAAACTCTTTTCAAAATTCTTGAAAATTGGGGCTTGCATCGCGTGGCGTTCCTTGCAATAATAGTCGAGTGCGAAGCGCACAGGACACGGTGGGTGTAGCTCAGTTGGCTAGAGCGACGGGTTGTGGTCCCGTAGGTCGAGGGTTCGAGTCCCTTTACCCACCCCAGTTCTTGCTTCGTGTTGATATCGGGTCGTTAGCTCAGTTGGTAGAGCAGGGGACTCTTAATCCCAAGGTCCAGGGTTCGACCCCCTGACGGCCCACCACACGATATCTCCTCTAAAGTCCGCTACGACGGACT
>NZ_QROG01000002.1:115352-143016 GCF_003474585.1 Collinsella sp. AF39-11AT
ACACGATATCTCCTCTAAAGTCCGCTACGACGGACTTTAGCTTTGGGTCGTTAGCTCAGTTGGTAGAGCAGGGGACTCTTAATCCCAAGGTCCAGGGTTCGACCCCCTGACGGCCCACCCAAAGTATGTTAAAGCGACTGGCTTAGGCTGGTCGCTTTTTTGTTGACCTCGCATGGGGTCGAACCCGTCGGGGCGCGAAGCTGAGGAAATGCGTAAGCATTTACCAACGCAGCGCGCAAGGCGCAAAGCGCCGCAGCGGCCGCCTGCAAAGCAGGCTGACCCCCTGACGGCCCACCAAAGCATGTTAAGACGGTCAGCGATAGTTGACCGTCTTTTTTGTTGACCTTTCATGGGGTCGAACCCGAAAGGGCACGGCCGCTTTCACAGATCGAGTCTACCCTGGGGATCGGTAAAACCGTCAGTACCTTCCTTGAGTTTCTTCTCGTCTGCCTTCACGCGACGCTCGAGCTTTTTTGTATCTTCGGCAGGCGGTAGGTTCTCAGGTACAATTCCGCGGTCGATGAGGCTGCCACGCACGCTTGTGTTGTTCTCGACGTGCTCTTGCTTGATCTGGTCCAGACCGTACAGGTCGTGTTCCTCGGCGTTGAAGGCCGTCATCGAGTTCGTAAGGTCCTTTGCTTTGATGAGAACATCGGCTAGCCCGTCCGCCAATGCCGAGCTCTTGGATACGCCGAGCTGTTGCTTCATTTCCGCCGTGCTTCTGCCGCCGAATAACGCTTCATCGCCCTTCGACTTGATGATTGCGAATCCTTTGGAGTCCACGCCGCGTTTGAACGCAATACCCGAGAGCTGTTTCTCTGAATCAGATAGCGAGTGGCGCGCCTGCAAGCGCTGAATCTCTGCGAAGCGCTGCTCTATGAGCTCTTGGCGGCGCGTCTGCACGGCGAAGTACGCCTGGGCGAGCGCGATCTCTGGCTTGTTTGAATCTCCGTTTTGGGCGATTAAATAGCATGCATAGCGCGTAAGCTTGTAGTCTTTAACCGCGCGAGCGGCGACACCGGCAGTTACCATTTTCGTGGTGTCACGAAAATGGGAATCAACTGGAGTTTTGTTTGTTTCGCACGAGACTTTTGCCCTCTTAACAACTTCGGCAAAGTTCTCCCATCGAGTGTACCCCATGGGTTCCATTAAATCGCGTGCGAGCCAATACTCAACGCCGTCTTCCACATTGGCGTAGCTATCAAGTTCGACACGCCACTTCTCGATATCTCTACTGTCCATATCTCCTCCTCGCTGATCTATTGTCTATGCGCGCTTTGCCCGCTCTGTACTCAGAATAAGGATACGCTGCCGTGCGGACACGAATGGGCCCCGTGCCACTTCGAGGTCACGGGGCCCATAGATATCGATTAGTTGTGCTCTGCTCTAGATAGGTGTCCAGTTTAATTCGATCGATAGTGCGAACCCAGGCTTTCGGTCCGCTTGCGCATGGCTTTGACCATCTCCGTTGCCAGCTGATTCTGCGATTGCAGGCGGGCGAGGGCTGCGATCTCGCTGTCATTGGCATGCGGCTTGCTCAGCGCAGTTGCCTCGTCTTTCAGGCTTTCAAGCTGTTGCAGGGCCTTGGATAGACCTGCTTCGGTCCTGTTGATCATGCAATAGGTGCTCATCGTGTGCTTAAGGCTGTGTGTCAGGCGTTCGGCATCTGTTGTGGCAATGCCATACTGAGGGAGGGCGATATCCATCGGAGCGGCCGCCTCGGGAGCGTCCAGCGCTGCTCGAGCTGCCGATGCGCCCGCGATGCGCCCGAATACGATGCCATTGGCACTCGACAAGCCGCCGATGCGGTCGGCGCCGTGCATGCCGCCTGTTGCCTCACCGCAAGCGTAGAGGCCCTCAACGCCCGTTTGCGCGGTCCTGTCGATTTTGATACCGCCGTTGGCGGCGTGGGCATACATCGCCACGCGCATCTCGTCGGTCGGCGCGATGCCGTGCTCGTCTTGTAGCCAGGTGGCAAAGGTCTGCACAAACTCGGGGACGTCCTCGCGGGGGAAGTCGTAGTGGAGCGCCAGGTCTTCGGCTCCCGCTTGGTCGATGGCTAGGTCGATAGCGCGAGAATCCAGACGCGAAGTGAAGGGACCATATCCGGAGCGTTGCTCGAGCAGATCGTTTAGCTTGCCGTCGGCAATATCGACCGACTGGTCGAACTTGACGTAGCGCCAGGTCTTCTCGTTAAATACAAGGTTTCGCTTGGGCTCGATGAAGCCGGGCATCATCTGCATGAACTCTATATTAGTAAGTGTTGCGCCGTGCGCCAGCGCGATGGCCTGCGAGGAGCTGAGCACATCAGCCGACGTAAGGCTGCGCTCGAACAGGCCGCTTGTGCCACCGGCTGCGATGATCGTGGCCTTGGCAGCAAAGGGCACGATTCGATTTTCGGTGAGGTCGTAGAGCACGGTTCCGGTTATTCTGCCGTTCGTGTCCTCAACAAGGTCGATAAGCTCATGGCGGGGGAGCAGGCGAATGCCGAGCGACTCGATCCGGGCTGTCAGAGCGTCCTCAAGGGGTTTGCGGGTGAGGCCGCGCCACATGCGCGTCTTGTGGTCAAAGCAGGGGATAAACTGCTTTTGCTGGGCGCTCTCGGCGCTTTGCGGACGCTGGAGCTCAACGCCCAGGTCTTGCTCGAGCCATTCAATTGCCTGGGGAATGCTGTGGACAAACGTCTGGACAAGATCGGGGTCGGCGACGCCGCCACCAACGGTCTGGATGGTATCGATAAGGTCTTGTTCGTCGTCTTCGTTAACGGGTCCGATAAGCCCCAAGCCCCAGGTTCCGGGGAAGAAGCTTGATCCACTCATAGTCTTGCCGGCGCTTGCCACAGTGACGGTCACGCCCGCGCGCGCCGCTTCGATGGCGGCGCAAAGGCCCGCAATGCCAGATCCAATTACCAGTACATCAGTCGATTCCATCGGATTCCTTTCTCGTCCGGCGCATTGTCGCACGGGTGATCGGCAATGGGGCCGCAAAGACTCGGCAAATCGGTAAAGGGCACATATGGCAGGTGGGCGTCATGGGCGTTCTGATGCTCCATCTCATCACATCTCGTATATCGCCCCAACTGATATATCGGCATTAGCTACCCTGCGACAGTGCAAACAAAAAGAGCCGCCACCTTAAAAGGTAGCGGCTCTAAAGCTCAACTATATGAGCATCGCGCGGGCGCGATTAGGCCTTGAGGGCCTCCTCGACGGCGACAGCGCAAGCGACGGTGGCACCGACCATGGGGTTGTTGCCCATGCCGATGAGACCCATCATGTCGACGTGCGCAGGCACGGAGGAAGAACCAGCGAACTGGGCGTCGGAGTGCATACGGCCCATGGTGTCGGTCATGCCGTAAGAGGCGGGGCCGGCGCCCATGTTGTCCGGGTGCAGGGTACGGCCAGTGCCGCCACCAGAAGCGACGGAGAAGTACTTCTTGCCAGCCTCGAGGCGCTCCTTCTTGTAGGTGCCAGCGACGGGGTGCTGGAAGCGCGTGGGGTTGGTGGAGTTACCGGTGATCGAGATGTCGACGTTCTCGTGCCACATGATGGCAACGCCCTCGCGGACGTCGTCGGAGCCGTAGCAGTTAACGGCAGCGCGGGGACCATCGGAGTAGGGGATGGTCTCGACGACCTTGAGCTCGCCCGTGTAGTAGTCGAACTGGGTCTTCACGTAGGTGAAGCCGTTGATGCGGGCGATGATCTGAGCAGCGTCCTTGCCCAGACCGTTGAGGATGACGCGCAGCGGCTTCTTGCGAGCCTTGTTGGCGTTCAGAGCCAGGCCGATAGCACCCTCAGCGGCAGCGAAGGACTCGTGGCCAGCCAGGAAGGCGAAGCACTCGGTGTCGTCGGAGAGCAGCATAGCGCCCAGGTTGCCGTGGCCCAGACCGACCTTGCGGTCCTCGGCGACGGAGCCGGGAACGGTGAAGGCCTGGATGCCCTCGCCGATGATGGCGGCAGCCTCAGAAGCGGTCTTGGCGCCACGCTTGACAGCGAGAGCGCAACCGAGGGTGTAGGCCCACTCGGCGTTCTGGAAGGCGATGGACTGGGTGTTGTTGACGATCTCACGCGGGTTGAAGCCCTTGTCGGTGCAGATCTGCAGAGCTTCCTCGAGGGAGGCGATGCCGTTGTCGGCGAGGCACTTGTTGATCTTGTCAGCGCGGCGCTCGTAACCTTCGAACGTAACAGTCATAGTTATTTCCCTCCCTTTCTACTCGTGAACCGGGAACACGCTGGCGACGGAGTGAGTCTCCTCGTCGGTGCGCGGGTCGATGTACTTGGCAGCGTTCTCCCACTGACCATAGTGGCCCATAGCGCCAGCGATGGCCTCCTCGGGGGTCTTGCCGGCCTTGACGGCGTCGGTGAACTTGCCGAGGTTCAGGAACTCGAATGCGATGATCTCGTTCTTGTCGTTGAGAGCCATGCGGGTGACGTAGCCCTGAGCGAGCTCGAGGTAACGAGCGCCCTTGGCCTTGGTGCCGAACATGGTGCCGACCTGAGAGCGAAGGCCCTTGCCGAGGTCGTCGAGGGAGGCGCCCACGGGCAGGCCGCCCTCGGAGAACGCGGTCTGGCTGCGGCCGTAAACGATCTGCAGGAAGATCTCGCGCATAGCAACGTTGATGGCGTCGCAGACGAGGTCGGTGTTGAGGGCCTCGAGGATGGTCTTACCGGGAAGGATCTCGGAAGCCATGGCGGCAGAGTGGGTCATGCCCGAGCAGCCGATGGTCTCAACGAGGGCCTCCTCGATGATGCCGTCCTTGACGTTCAGCGTGAGCTTGCAGGCGCCCTGCTGAGGTGCGCACCAACCCACACCGTGCGTAAGACCGGAGATGTCGGAAATCTCCTTAGCCTGGACCCACTTGCCCTCCTCGGGGATGGGTGCGGGGCCGTGGTATGCACCCTTGGCAACGGGGCACATGTTCTCCACTTCCTGTGAGTACTGCATGCCTCTCCTCTCTATCGTGTTGGCGTCCCGTCTGGGGGTCGTGGCTGGCGATTGCCGGGCGACCCTTCGAAAGGGACATGACATGCAGCCCCTATAATACCGCGAAATGCACGGAATATTCGGCGAACGGCTCAGTTTTCGTAGCGAGAAGTCCGGAAGTTTTAATTGAAACGGTTTAACTCTATATTCTGTGGTCGTGAACTTTTGTAGAGGGGGTTCGTCTTTGGCAAGCTTTTGGTCAGCTCTTGTAAGCGTTGCAGGGGCTGACCTGTTGCAACGGTGCCGTTCGCCGCCCGTTTATTGCCTTTGGCCGCGCGAGTGTATTGTTTTGCGTGAATGTTTTGATGGCACGCTTCAATCGTGCTGTATTGGATGGCAATCAGATCCCGGCGAAGGGGGTGCCATGCAGCGCGTTTGGAGAACGGTTACCGGCTTTTACCATGTCTGTGCCCGCGGTGTGGGCAAGCAGCTCATCTTTGAGGGCGATGAAGACCGGTGGGAGTTTTTGGAGCTGATGCGCGAGTGCTGCCGCGAGGCGGGCGTGACGGTTATCGCCTGGTGCCTTATGGGCAATCACGTGCATCTGGTGCTTGCAGATTACGAGGACGCGATGAGCGCGGCGATGCACCGGCTGCTTTTGACGTACGCTCGTCGGTTCAATAAACGCACGGGGCGCACGGGCCATCTGTTCCAGAACCGTTTTGACCGGCGCTCGCTCGATACCGACCGTTATCTAATGGCCGCCATTCGCTATGTTCATGCTAATCCGCAGGAGGCGGGTATCGCCCTGATCGAGCGCTATCCGTGGAGCAGCTTTGCCGAGTATCTGCGAGCGTATGACAACGATATGACGAGGGGATTTTCAGACCCTTCTTGTGTGCTCGAGCTCTTTGAGTCTGTCAGGGGGTTTCTGGATTATTCTCTGTTAATGCCCGATGGTTCCGATCCGGTGATTCACGATATGGATGAGACAGAGTGGGAGCGGCGTGCGTTTGCCGACAAGATGGCGAAGCGCCTGGGTGTGCCGCTCAACAAACTCAAGACCGTAGCACCCTCGCGGCGAGACGGAATCATTTTCGCCCTGCACGATGGCGGCTACACGGTGCGCGAGATCGAACGGTATACGGGAATCAGCAAGAGTACCGTCTCTCGTATCGTGCGCGCTTATGCGCGGGTGAATGCTCAGGCTGAGGGCTCGGAATAGAAAATGGCCGAACCACTCTTGTCAAGCGATTCGGCCAACAAAATTCTTAAGATTTGGGACAAATACTACTGATTATTTTGTCCCGTGAGCATGCCGTCGAGGGTGCGCCAGGCGAGCTCGGCGCATTTGACGCGGGCGGGCATGTGCGAGATGTCCTGGAGCTGGGCGGCCTCGTCCAGGTCTTCCAAGTCCTCCTCGGAGAGCTGCTCGCCGCGGATCATGGCGAGGAAGAGCTCTGCCAAGCGGCGAGCTTCCTCGACGGTCTCGCCGGTGATGAGGTCGGCCATGATGTCGGCACTGGCCTGGCTGATGGCGCAGCCGTGGCCGGTAAAGGAGGCCTCCTCGATCACGTTGTTCTCGACACGTAGCTGCAAGGTGAGCTCGTCTCCGCAGCTGGGGTTGATGCCGTCGTGCTCGTGCGTGGGGGCGTCCATCTCGTACTTGTAGTCAGGGTGCGAATTGTGCTCCATAAACGTGGTGGAGGTGTACAGATTACCCATTGAACGTGCTCCAAACGTGATGCAGGCCGGCGATGAACTTGTCGATATCGGCCTTGTCGTTGTAGAAGGCCACGCTGGCGCGGCAGCAGGCAAGGTTCTCGACGCCCAGCCAGGTGAGTAGCGGCTGCGCGCAGTGGTGACCGGCGCGGATGCAGACGCCGTCCATGTCCATGATGCTCGCGACATCGTGCGGGTGGATGCCCTTGACGTTAAAGCTCACGACGCCGTGGTGGTTGTCCCAGTAGATCGAGCCGATGATCTGGACAAAGTCGAGCTGCATGAGCTCGCCCATCAGGTAGTGGACGAGTGCCTGCTCGCGTGCCTGGATGTTCTCGTAACCCACCGTGTTGACCAGGTAGTCGAGTGCCGCACCCGTGGCGAAGATGCCGGCGGCGTCCTGCGTGCCGGCCTCGAACTTCTCGGGGACGGGCGCCCAGACGGCGTCCTGCTCGGTGACAGAGTCGATCATCTCGCCGCCGGTAAGCATGGGCGGCATGGCGTTGAGCAGGTCCATCTTGCCCCACAGCACGCCGATGCCCATGGGGCCCATGGCCTTGTGCGCGCTAAAGGCAAAGAAGTCGGCGCCCAGATCGGCCACATTGACTGGCATGTGCGGCAGCGACTGTGCGCCGTCGACGACCAGATAGCCGCCGTACTTGTGCACGAGCTTGCCGAGATTCTTGACCGGGTTCTCGACGCCCAGCACGTTAGAGACCTGACCTACGGCCAGGATCTTGGTCTTGGGGCCCACCTTGGCCAGAACCTCCTCGGTCGTGAGCTGGCCGGTCTTGGTGGGGTAGAGGTAGACGAGCTTGGCACCGGTCCCGCGGCAGACCTGCTGCCACGGAATCAGGTTGGAGTGGTGCTCCATGATGGTGATGACGACCTCGTCGCCCGGTTCGAGCACTGTGGGCGCAAAGCTCTTGGCGACCAGGTTGAGCGACTCGCTCGTGTTGCGGGTGAAGACGATCTCGTTGGCGTTGGGGGCGCCGATGAGGTCGGCGATCTGTTGGCGGACCTTCGCGATGGCGTCGGTGGCCTCGACGGACAGCGAGTACAGGCCGCGCAGAGGGTTGGCGTTCATGCGCTGGTAGAAGTCGCGTTCGGCGTCGAGCACACAGGTAGGGCGCTGCGCGGTGGCGGCGCTATCGAGGAAGGCGATCTCGGGGTGCTGCTGGAACAGCGGGAACTGGCCCTTGTAGGGGTTGGTCTCGATATCTACGGTGGGCCAGCCGCGCGAAGCCTCGTCGCTGGCGTCGAGCTCCATAGGCTCCGGTGCGGTACAGGTGTCACATTTAACGTGCTCGGTATCGATCATGCGAGCTCCTCCTCAGAGTTGTCGATCAGGTTGTTGCCCAGGCGGACGACGGCGGCGCGGGTGCGCTCGTCGGTGGCGGAAAGCGCAGCGTCCTCCAGCTTGGCGCGGATGAACAGGTCCTCGGCTGCGTTTTGGTCAAGGCCGCGGCAGGCGAGGTAGAACAGCTGCTCGTCGCGGACGTGGCCGATGGTGGCGCCGTGGTTGCCGGCGACGTCGTCCTCGTCGCAGAGGATGACGGGAACGGTTTTGTTGTCGACGCCCTTGTTAGCCAAGAGCACCGTCTCGCGCTCGGTGCCGGTTGCACCCTTGCAGCCGTGCACGAGGTCGATGGTGCCGCGGTAGACCTTCTTGGACGTGCCGGTCAGCACGCCGTTGGCGTCGATCTCGCACTCGGTCTTGCGACCGCGGTGGCGCAGCTCGTAGTTAAAGTCGCGCACCTGCTCGCGGGCGCCCAGGTAATCGGTATCGATGGTGACCTTGGCGGTATCGCCCAGCAGGTCGCCGGCAAGGCCGGTGGCGCTGGCGCCGGCACCCAGGACGGTGTGCTGCACGTTGACGCGCGCGCCCTCGTCCAGGAACAGGCCGGTGTCGTCGAGCGCGATCCAGCTGTCGTCGAGTGTCTGCGTGCAGGTCACGTTGACGGTGGCGTACTCGTGGGCGCACACACGCAGCACGGAGCCCACGACGCCCTCGCCGGCAACGGGGGAGTCCAGGGCTAGGGCGAGGTCGAGCGTTGCCTGCGGGCGGGCGACGACGTCGATGGCGGCAATCGCAGCCGCTGCGTCGACGCCACTCACGCGCACGGTAACGGCGGCGTGCTGGTAGGCGGGAACATCGATGACGATGCGCTTGGTGGCGTGCTCGGTCAGATACGCATAGGCAGCCTCGCCCATGCCGGTCTCGAAGGCCTCGGCAGGGGAGAGCTCCTCCTCGAGCTTGATGGCGCCGGCCTGGTAGACAGAGGTGGCGGGCACGTCGAGCTCGGTCTCGGGCGTGATGCGGGCACGGTCGGCAGCGTCGCCGGGGGCGGAGGCGCGGCGCTCGGGGAAGCGCTCGGCCATGGCGTCCATGGCGGCGTCGAAGGCGTCGGCCGAGCCGGCAAGCTGCTCGTCCAAGCCCTCGACCTCAACGGCCTCGGCGGGTGCGGCGGCAAGTTCGGCCGAAAGCTCGAGCTTAGTCTGGTTCATCTTGAGCCAGCCCCAAGTTGCAGCCGGCATCGCATTGACCTGCTCGAGCGTGGTGGCAGCGGTGTTCGTGGTCTGTTTCATTATCCGATCGCTCCTTCCATCTCGAGCTTGATCAGGTTGTTCATCTCGACGGCGTACTCCAGCGGCAGCTCCTTGGAGACCGGGTTGGCAAAGCCGTTGACGATCATGGTGCGGGCCTCTTCCTCCGAGATGCCGCGGCTCATCAGGTAGAACACCTTGTCGTCGCCGATGCGGCCGATGGTGGCCTCGTGGCCGATGTCGACGTTCTTGGCGCGGATGTCCATGGCGGGGATGGTGTCGGAGCGGCTCTGGTCGTCGAGCATGAGCGACTGGCAGCTCACGGTTGCCTTGGAACCCTCGGCCTTGGGCGTGGCCACGATGGAGCTGCGGAAGGTCTGAATGCCGCCGCTCTTGGAGATGCCCTTGGTCTCGACGGTTGCCGAGGTCTCGGGGGCGTTGAGCACGACCTTACAGCCGGTATCGAGGTTCTGCCCGGCGCCGGCAAAGGTGATGCCGGTAAAGCTCGACCGGGCGCGGCGGCCGTTGAGCACACTCATGGGGTAGAGGTAGCCCACGTGGCTGCCGAAGGAGCCACTGATCCACTCTATGTCGCCATCCTCGTCCACGCGCGCACGCTTGGTGTTGAGGTTGTACATGTTTTTGGACCAGTTCTCGATGGTCGAGTAGCGCAGGTGCGCACGCTTGCCCACAAAGAGCTCGACGGCGCCGGCGTGGAGGTTGGCCACGTTGTACTTGGGCGCGGAACAGCCCTCGATAAAGTGCAGGTCGGCATCGTCCTCGACAATGATGAGCGTGTGCTCAAACTGGCCGGCACCCTTGGCATTGAGGCGGAAGTAGCTCTGCAGCGGGAAGTCGAGCTTGGTGCCCTTGGGCACGTAGACAAACGAGCCGCCCGACCATACGGCGCCGTGCAGGGCCGCAAATTTGTGGTCGGTGGGCGGGATGAGCGTCATAAACTTCTCGTGGATGAGCGGCTCCCACTGCGGGTCGTGCAGGGCCTCCTCGATGCCGGAGTACACGATGCCCATCTTGGACGCCGTGTCCTGCATGTTGTGGTAGACCAGCTCGGAGTCGTACTGCGCGCCAACGCCCGCCAGGTAGCTGCGCTCGGCCTCGGGGATGCCCAGGCGCTCAAAGGTGTTCTTGATGTCGTCGGGCACCGACTCCCAGTCGTGCTTTTGGTCGGTGTTGGGCTTGACGTAGGTGACGATGTTGTCCATGTCCAGGCCCTCGATGGAGGGGCCCCACGTCGGATCCGGGAAGCGGTTGAAGATCTCGAGGGACTTGAGGCGCAGGTCGAGCATCCACTGCGGCTCGTCCTTCTTGGCGCTGATCTCGCGCACGATGTCGGGCGTGATGCCGGCGTCGAGGCGCTCGAATCCCTCCTCGCCGTAGGTGAAGTCGTAGAGGCTGCGGTCGATGTCCGCGACCTCGGTGCGGTTCTTGGTCATTGCGTCGCCCCTTTACGCCTGCTGCTCGGCAGCGGCGGCCTCGGCCTGGGCGCGCTGCTCGGCTGCCTCGCGCTCGAAGGCTTCAAAGCCGTTCTTGTCGATCCAGGGGATGAGCGAGGCGTCGTCCTCGCGCACGATGTGGCCCTTGACCATAACGTGGACGCGGTCGACATCCAGGTGCTCCAGGATGCGCGTATTGTGCGTGATGATGAGCATGGAACCGTCGCAGCTCTTGCGGTAGGCGTCCATGCCGTGGCTGACGGTGGAAAGCGCGTCGACGTCCAGACCCGAGTCGGTCTCGTCCAGAATGGCGAGCTTGGGCTGCAGCAGCAGAAGCTGGAGCATCTCGACCTTCTTCTTCTCGCCGCCCGAGAAGCCCACGCCCAGCTCACGGTTGAGGTAGGCGGTGTCCATGTTGAGCTCAGCTGCGAGCTCCTTGACGCGACGGCGGAACTCCTTGCCCTTCATTTCCAGGCCGGGGCGGCCGGCGATGCTGGCGCGCAAAAAGCTCGACAGCGGCACGCCCGGGATCTCGACCGGGGCCTGGAAGCTCAGGAACAGGCCGGCGCGGGAGCGCTTGTCGGTGGTGAGCTCGGTGATGTCCTGGCCGTCAAAGACGATGCGGCCGTCCTGCACGGTGTAGACGGGGTCGCCCATGACCAGGTGGCCGAGGGTGGACTTGCCGGCGCCGTTGGGGCCCATCAGCACGTGGGTCTCGCCGGCGGCGACGTTGAGGTTGACATTGTGGAGGATGGTCTTCTCGTCCACGGAGGCGGTGAGACCTTCGATGGAAAGCAGCGGATTTGCGCTCATGCTGTCCCTCTCTGTATATGGTGTACTCATAGGTGTACTAAACCCTAGGAATCTTCTCGGAATAAAGTTACTATGGGTTTGGCGTTAGTCAAGGGAAAACCCGACTAATCCACTCGACTTTTCTAATTCTGGGACAAAATAACCTGTTGTGTTTGTCCCACTTACTTAAGATTTGGGACAAACAAACTTGGTTATGTTGTCCCAGATGCAATGGGAGGGTAGGTATGCTCATTTCTTCCAAGGGCCGCTATGCCCTCCGGCTGATGATCTATATCGCGGCGCTGGGCGACGCCGAGGGCAAGATTGCCCTGCGCGAGGTCGCCGACCGCGAACATATCTCGCAAAAGTATTTGGAGCAGCTGGTTCGTCCGCTTATGAAGGCGGGCCTGCTTAAGAGCGTGCGCGGCAAGGGCGGCGGCTACATGATGGCCAAGGATCCCTCCGAGGTGCGTGCTGGCGACATCCTGCGCGCCGTCGAGGGCAGCACGGCTCCGGTGGCGTGCGATGGCATCGACAACAGCTGCGCCCGCAGCGATCTCTGCTCGACCGTCAAATTCTGGCGCGGTCTGGACGACGTGATCGAAAAGTACGTCGACGGCGTGACGTTGGCCGACCTTGCTGCCGTCCCCGAGATCAACTTCGACATTAAGCTGTAGGGCTGCAAATGACATCTCTCGACAAGGTGTATAAGCAAATTGAAGTTTTTGCTCGGGAATGTGACGCCGAGAAGGTTGTGCTGTTTGGTTCCCGCGCTCGAGGTGACAACTTGCCTAAGAGCGATATTGACATCGCCGTAGCAGGTTGCCGGGATTTCGGCCGGTTGTCATATTTGATCGAGGAGCGTCTTGATACTCTTTTAGATGTAGATGTCGTCAATCTCGACGAGTCCTTATCGCGTCAATTGCTCGATGAAATTGCCAGGGATGGTGTGATTCTGTATGAAAAAATATGAGAACTTTGTCAGCGCCTTGGCGAATCTTGAGGATGCGCCCAATCAGGATCTCAACAATGATTTTGTTCAGAGTGGTTTGATTAATAAGTTCAATCTTCAATTTGAACTGAGCTGGAAGCTCCTTAAGCGTCTGCTCGAGTATGAGGGCGCCACGCTTGCCGCGTCGGGGTCTCCTCGTGCCATCTTGAAGGAGTCCTACCGATTCTACGACTTTATTGATGAGGCGGCCTGGCTAGATATGCTCAAAGACCGCAATACGAACGTCCATATCTATGACAACAAGCTCGCTCAAGATTTGATTCAGCGCATCTTGAACGTATATATTCCCGCTTTTTGTCAGTTGAGGGACGGGCTGATGGAGCGATACGGCGAGCTTCTGATGGCGCCCGACGACCAGTTTGTTTAATTCCTTAAGTTTTCGCGGAGGGTTGTTGCCGTTTACCGAGAGGTTGTTGTGCAACAACGGGTGAGCTGCAATACTTATTTTTATCTTTGCAAACTGCACTTTAACTATACCAATGCAGGGAGGATCTTATGCAGCCCAAGCATTCTGCGATTGTCGCGGGCCTGACGCTGGCGCTTTCGTTTGGCGCCGTTACCGCACCCGCGCCCGCCGTCGCCGAGGAGCCCACGCCGGGCGTTGCCTCGGATGCCACCGATATTGATAAGGGTCTCTATACCCAGCAGTCCTTCTCGGGCGTGCTGAGGTCGGTCCAGGGCGTTTCGTTTGTTAACGTGACCCCCGAGATGAAGTACTTTACCAAGTACGAGAGCCATGGCAACTATAACCAGGGCTTTTCGTATGGCGACGGCTATAACGCGCTGGGCTATTACCAGTTCGACCGTCGATGGTCGCTCATTCCGTTTATGAAGCAGGCCTACAACTACAACCCCGAAAAATACAGCATGCTCAAGGATGCGATTGATCGCGGCAGCGAGATTTCCAACACGAGCAATGCCATGTACGAGAACGGCCAGCTCACCGAGCTGGGCCGTATTGCGCAGGAGGCCTTCCAAGGTGCGTACAACACCGATCCTGTTGAGTTCTCAGCACTTCAAGATGCCTATGCGTATAACTCGTACTATGCGGTGACCGAGGCGTGGCTCAAGAGCGGCTTGGGCATTGATATTTCGGGCCGCGCCGACTGCGTCAAGGGCATGGTGTGGAGCATCACCAACATGTGCGGCACCGGTGGCTGCAGGGACTTTTTCCGCTGGGCGAATCTTTCTAACGGTATGAGTGATCGCGAGTTTGTGACGGCGCTTTCCAACAGCGTGGTCAATAACGTGGCGACCAAGTATTCGAGCCAGCCCCAGTATCATGAGGGCTGGAAGAACCGCTACCGCAACGAGCTGAAGGACTGCTTGGCTTATATCGCCGAGGATGAGGCTGCCGCTGCGACGCCCGTGCAGCCCGAGCCTACGCCGGCACCCTCGCCGACACCTGATTCGAATGACGACTCGAGTGACGATGCCAACGATGACAGGATGGATGCGCCCTCGACCGATACTGACGGTGATGGTTCTGCTGGTGGTACTACCAACGACGGCTCTACCTCGAACGGCTCCGATTCGAACGGCTCTGCTGCGGGCGATTCGTCTTCAAGCTCTGCCGGCAATACGGACAGCGACGCTTCTGGTTCGACCGGTGCTGGCACCTCTAACTCATCCACCGGCTCGAGCGATTCGTCCGCTGACACCGGCTCTAACAACGGCTCTGGCTCTGATGCAACACCTGATTCCGATGCTTCCAAGGACGACTCGAATAAGGTGCCGGACGCCCCCGTTGCTTCGCCGGACAAGAAGCCTTCTTTCTCCGTGCAGCTTGGTTCTACGCTGGGCTCTTCGCTGATGGCTGGCGTCAATAATGGCTCGACCCAGAACAAGGACAACTCTGATCAGGTTTCCACGGAAAAGACCGAGGCCGCAAAGGGCGACTCCAAGGGCAAGGCTTCCGAAAAGGCTGAATCCGATAAGGGTCCTAGCTCTGATGAGAAGGGCGACAAGTCCGGTCAGAAGAAGGACGAGAGCAAGACCGAGGGCGAAAAGAAACAGCCCGAAGACGACGACAAGAGCGGTGCTGACAACCAGGTCCAAGAGCAAAATGACTCCAAGACGGTGACCACTACAACCACGACGACTACAACGACCAAGTCATCTGGCGGTAACATGCCCAAGACGGGCGACCTTATCGTTATGGCGAGCCTTGCCAGTGCAAGCTTGGCCACACTGGGCGCTACGTCTATCGTAAGTGGTAAGCATAAGCTCGATCAGCAGAAGAAAGCTTCTGGGGAGGACGGCTCGGAGGAGTAGCCTCTTGGTTGCTAGATAACTAAAGAGTTGGGACGGGGTCCGGTGCGAATGCATCGGGCCCCGTTTTGTTGTGCAACGATTAGTTATGCCCCCTCACACCTCTTGTTGCTACCGTTGCCCGATATGTTCGCACGGCGTCGTCGGTACGCGCGAGGCGGTCATTACAATTGGCATCGTGCAGCGATTTAGGGGGAACGTTTTGGTGTCTGAACAGGCAAATGTTGATTGTGCTGCTGGCTTTGGCGTGCGCTTGATCGGCTGTGCCGACGATGCGGTTTTGCCCATTGGCATGCACGACTATGCGGAGGCCCTTGGTTGCTGCATGCTGGTTGACAAGACCATGTTTATTGCCGATGTGTTGGACTGCGACGCGTCCGTTGTGGTGTGTTGTCGACCCGAGGGTTTTGGCAAGAGCATGAACTTGTCGATGCTTAGGGCTTTTCTGGAGCGTCCAGCGGTCGGTCGCTCTGGTCAGCGTTTGTTTGCCGATGCTCAGATTTGGGATGCGAACGGCGGGCGCTATCGGGATGAGTATGCTTGCTATCCGGTGATATCGCTGGACTTTTCTGGCGTCGCGAGGCGTGGCCCCGCTATTGCCGGCGTCGTGCGCGATGCCCTTTCGGGCGAGTGCGCTCGCTTGTTGGCGCTCTTGGAGGCTCCGGATTTAGCTCGAGATAAGGTGCGTCACATCGAACGTGTCGCGCGTGGCGTGGCGAGCGCGGACGAGGTTGACTCGGTGCTCGGTGTGCTCATAGAGCTGCTGGAGGTTGCCTGCGATGAGCAGGTTGTATTGCTCGTTGATGGGTACGATGCGGCGTGGTCTCGCCGTGCGAGCGCGAGGGACGCTTCCGTCGCCGATCCGGCAGAACTACTTGACCGTGTGCTGTTTGACGCCATTGCCACTGCGCGCGATTCGTTGCGGCTGACGTGTCTGATGGGGGAGTGTCCCGGTCCTGCCGAAGCGGCGCTTTCTTCGCGCGGCTGCTCGTATTGTCTGACGACGCCGCTGTCGGCGTGGTGTGACCGATGTTTCGGTTTTTCGGATGCCGAGGTCGATTCTCTTTTGAATCATGCTGGGCGCGAGGAATACCTGGATGATGCGCGTGAATGGCTCGAGGGGTATCGGTTTGGCAGGGCCTATTGCTCGAGTCCAGAGCGTGTGATCGGTTTTCTGGGCCGAGGCTGCACGGCGCCTGTGCGTGCCGATCTGTATGGATATGTCGATTGCCTGAGTAGGGTAGTTGCCGGGTGGAATCTCGACCGCCTTTCGGTCTTGTTTGATTTGCTCGAGGCCCATGGGCGCGCTGAGGTCCCGCTTTGTTTGGGCACTGCAGAGCCAGATGTCTCGCCTGACGATGGCATGTGGACAGCGCTGTATCTGTCCGGTTTTCTCACGACGGATATGACTGAGGAGCCAGAGCATGGCGATCGCCTCCGTGCTTTGCGATTGCCCAATAACGAGCTTCGCCAGGCCTTGCGTCTAGTGATTATTGAGTGGTTTGAGTGCGCTGCAGAAGACATTCGAGACGTCGATGCGTTTCGCGACGGGCTGTGCCATGGGAACGAGGATACCGTGAGGCGGGCGCTAAGCCGCATCTTGGGAGATGCGGGAATCGGTGCGACCGACCCAGATACACCGCTGCCATATCACCTACTCTTGCAAGGACTCTGCTTTGGATTGCCGGGCTATGCCAATCCTGCTTCGAGGCGAAAGTGTGGCGCGGATCGCTGGGACATCCAGGTTTTTCCTACGGGCGCCGTGTTCGACATAGCCGATACGATCGGTATGCTGGGCGAGCGCCCGCTGATAACGATTAACTTGATGTATGACCCCGATGTGGATGCGCTGGGCCTGGAATTGCTGGCCGTGCAGGCGCTACTCGACATAGAGCGCGACGGCATCGACGAAATCCGTGTGCCGCGCCCCGGCGTGGGTCGCATGCGCTGGGGGTTCGGTTTTGATGGGCAGCATGTGGCTACGGTGTGCCAGCGGCTTTAAGCACCAAGGTGTTTCCGGCTTCCGTTACTCGGCGTCCTTCAGGGGCGGCATGGGCTTCCAGTTGGGGTCCTTGACGATCTTGCGGGCGTCTTTCATGCCACGGCGCAGCGCCGGAATACCGGTCTTAAAGCACTTGTCAACGGCGGCCAGGCGAATGAACTCCTTGCAGAAGGTCGCGGCGTTGCCCAGACGGAACAGCATGGGGTGATAGTCGCCATAGATCTGCATGTAGCGGGCCAGATAACCGCGGTTGCGCATGATGTAGTAGCGGTTGGTGTCGCTCGTGGAGTTGAGTTGGCGCTTACCGGCGATGTCCCAGTTAGAGACAGCGCGGGCGCGCTTGAGCACCACGTCGGCAACAACGGCGGCGGGGAAGTGCTGGCTGGCCACGTAGCCATAGCAGGCATCGTCGCCGTAGATGAAGAAGCGCGCATCGGGCAGGCCGATCTTGTCGACCACGCGGCGCGAGAACATGCCGCCCTCAAAGCACAGCTGGTTCATGGCGCGATAGCCCTCGGGGCCCAAGTCCCACTTGGCGACGGGGTTAGGAATGCCGAGCGAAAGGATGAGCTGGTACTGCCAAAAGAAGGCGCCGCCGTCGAAGTCTAGGCGCGAACCCTGGATAACATCGTAGCGGTCGGTCCATTTGGCCAAGCGCTCGATGCCTTCGGGGATGACGAGCACGTCGTCGTCCATGACCCAGAACCACTGGGCACCCAGGTCGTAGGCGCATTTAGTGCCGGCGGAGAAGCCGCCCGCACCGCCGCCGTTTTCGAGCTGCGGGGCGTAGATGACACGGTCGGTTCCGCCCTGCGCGTCGGGCTGCTCGGTGTCGATGCCCCACAGGTTGGCCAGGCGCTCGTTGAATGCGGCGCACATGGCCTCGGTCTCGCGCGAATTCTCGTTATCTACAATCACGATGCGCCAGGGCGTTGCCGTGAGCTCGGTCATGGAGCCGAACAAGTTAGCCAGGAGTTCCTGGCGCTTGTACGTAACGACGACGATGGCGAGCTTATCGATGGGAGCGGGAAGGGTTGAAGGCATGGGGCAATATATCCTTTCACGCGCGGCGCGCGAGCGCTGCGCGGAAGCTATCGAATACGTCCTTGGGACTGTCCTATTGTAAAGGCTCGGCGCACCTTGACGGCAAGCTTTGAATAAAACGCAGGAACCTGCCACGGGCCCGCCGCATGACGTGCGGCTACTTTGCCCGCAAGAGGCTCCATAGATTATATAAACGCCCGCTGGCGCGCTGACCCTTTGATACCATGAAACGACAGGTATTTCCTAAGGAGCACATTTGTCTACTAACGTCTCTGGCAGCCCTGTTCTGTCGCTGCTTATTCCCATTTACAATGTTCAGCGCTACCTGCGCGAGTGTCTCGATTCCGCCCTGGCACAGACGCTCAAGGATATTGAGATCATCTGCATTAACGACGGGTCGACCGACAACTCGCCGGCGATTATTCGCGAGTATATGGAGCGCGATAGGCGCGTCAAGATGATCGACAAGGCCAACAGCGGCTACGGCGACTCGATGAACCACGGTCTGGAGATGGCGCGTGGCAAGTACGTTGGCATCTTGGAGTCCGATGACTTTATGGCGTCCGACGCACTCGAAAAGCTTGTCTCGGCCGCCGATAGCAATAATGCCGACTTTGCGAAGGCGAACTTTGATTTCTACTGGTCTAAGCCCGAGGAACGCCGTTCGCTGCACGAGATGTTTAGACCTCAGGATTGTGGCAAGCCAGTGCATCCGAGCGATACGACGCAGTTCTTTAAGCAAAAGCCATCGATTTGGTCGGCCGTGTACCGTCGCGATTTTCTTGAGCGCAACGGCATTACGTTCCTGCCGACTCCGGGGGCATCCTTTCAGGACACGTCATTCGCCTTTAAGGTGATCGCGTGCGCCGATAAGGCTGTTTACCTGCACGATGCCGTGCTGTCGTATCGCCAGGACAACGAGAATTCCTCGGTCAATTCTTCGGCTAAGGTCTTTTGCGTCAATACCGAGTATGCCGAGATCGAGCGTTGGATTCGAGAGGATTATGCCCGTGACCACGCAAGTGATGACGTCGCGCGCATGCTCAAGTTCAATCAGCTCATTAAGTACGATTCGTATATGTGGAACTACGTGCGCCTGGCGCCTAAGTTCTATAAGGAGTTCCTGGTTCAGATGGCCAAGGAATTTCAGGCGGCCTTGGACGCGGGGGAGTTTTCGCTTGACGATCTCAAGCCGTGGAAGCGCGCGAACCTCGCTGCCATCCTCAAAGATCCTGAGGGCTGGGTTGACGAGCATCCGAGCTTTGCGACGGATGGTGCCTTGGGGCGTGCTAAGTATTACGCCTCGGTTGGAGGCCCAGGCGTGGTCGCCGCCTTCCTCATCGAATCGCTGAGGGGGTAGGTTGGCATGGGAGAGGCCTCGTGTCCTAAAGCTACCATTGTCATCCCCGTTTATAACTCTGCGCGCTCCATTCAGCGATGCCTCGATTCGCTGTTGGCTCAGTCCGAGCGTTCGATTCAGGTTGTCTGCGTCAACGACGGTTCGACTGATGATTCGTTGAACGTGTTGCGCCAGGTCGCGCAGGCCGACGATCGCGTACTGGTGATTGAC
This sequence comes from Collinsella sp. AF39-11AT, assembly GCF_003474585.1. Classification (NCBI taxonomy): domain Bacteria; kingdom Bacillati; phylum Actinomycetota; class Coriobacteriia; order Coriobacteriales; family Coriobacteriaceae; genus Collinsella; species Collinsella sp. AF39-11AT. The sequence goes on from NZ_QROG01000002.1 coordinate 134,690, forward strand.
CAGGAAAACGCGGGCGTCTCGTGTGCTCGAAATGCCGGTATCGATGCCGCCGAGGGCGAGACCGTCTTTTTTGTGGACGCCGACGATTACATCGATGCCCAGACGGTCGAGCGCGTGCTGTATGCCATGGAGTCTGCAGATGCCGAGGCCGCCGTTTTTGGCGGTGTTTGTGAACCTGCCGATGCTGCCCCCAAACGCGTCCAGCAACTCATGAGCCCCAAAGCCGGTACCTTCGGCGCCCGTGATCCCCAACTGCTGTTCCATTCGAATGCGCAGCCCTATGCCTGTCGTGCGGCTTTTTCGCGCGAGCTGCTCAATCGCGAAGGCATTCGCTTCGCCCCCGGTTTGGCTTTGGGCGAGGACGTCGTCTTCCAATTTGCGGCTTATGCGCTTGCCCGCAAGATCGTCGTCATGCCGGACAAGTTCTACCACTACGTGATGGAGAGCGAATCGGCGACGCACGAGTTCAACAGTGCCGAGGCTCGCGCCAAAAAGCTTGACGCCCACATGAGGATGCTCGAGGAGGTCTTGGAGGACTGGGCGGCCTACGATCTTTTGGACCTGTGCCCCGGCGAGCTGATAACTTGGTTTTTGGACCTTATTGTGTTCGACCTGGCGCGCTTGGATGCCGATGGTTTCCATCACGTGGCGGCTCGCGTCAACATGGGTCTCACGACGTTTTTGGGAACGGAGTGGGCGGATATGCCTGCTAAGGGCGCCGTTCGACGTGTTGCCCACAAGCTCGTTGCGGCGACCTCGGGCGTTTCAATGGCAGACGCCACGCTGTTCTATCTTTCGACTCGCGGTCTCAAAGCCTGCCTGGAGCGCTTTATCTAATTCCAGGCGCTGCCGCCCGCCGCAACTCGGCTGCTAAAATAACCCTGTTACACGCTATCCAACAGGAGGTTCTCTTGCAGAACTCTGATACCCCTAAAGTTTCGCTGCTTGTCCCCATTTGCAATGTTGAGCGCTACCTACGCGAGTGCCTCGATTCCGCCGTTGTGCAGACGCTCAAGGACATCGAGATCATCTGTATCAACGACGGCTCCACCGATAGCTCGCCAGACATCATCCGCGAGTACATGGAGCGAGACCCCCGTGTAAAGATGATCGATAAAGCCAACAGCGGCTACGGCGACTCGATGAACCGCGGCCTGGAGATGGCGCGCGGTGAGTACGTGGGCATCCTTGAGTCCGACGACTTTATGTTTGAGGATTCGCTCCAAAAGCTGGTCGCCAAGGCCGATGCTGAGCATGCCGATGTGGTAAAGGGCGACTTTTACCTGTATTGGTCCACGCCCAGCGAGCGCCGTGAGCTGTTTGGGATTGTCGACGAGCATATGACGGGCGCCGCGTATCGCCCCGTCGATCGCCCGGGCATCTTCTACCGCAAACCTTCCATTTGGTCGGCTATCTATCGGCGCGAGTTCCTCAACGACAATCAGATTCGGTTCCTTCCCACGCCGGGCGCCTCGTATCAGGACGCAGGCTTTAACTTTAAGGTTTGGGCTTGCGCCGAGCGTGCCGCGTTTATTACGGACCCCATTTTGTGCTATCGCCAGGATAACGAGAAGAGCTCCGTTAATTCGCCTAACAAGGTGTTTTGCGTGTGCGACGAATATGCCGAGATGCAACGTTTTTTGGACGAGCGTCCCGAGCTCAAGGCTCAGCTCCAGGGCATTTTAATGCGCATGAAGGTCGATACGTACCGTTGGAATGATGAGCGTCTGGTCGATGAACTGCGTGAGCAGTTTTGGAAGAAAGCCTCGTCCGAGCTCAAGGCCGATTGGGATGCCGGTCGCTTTGACCTGTCGCTGTTTGATCCGCGTGGCGAGACCGACTTGCGCCTGATGGTCAAGTCGCCCCGCGCCTATATCGATTCGCGCTTTGACTTTAAGAAGCCGGGCAAGCTCAATACGTTTAAGCATTACTTTAAGATTGGCGGCCTGCCGCTGGTCTGGCGCGTGCTGACGTATCAGCGCACCTACGGCGACAACCCGCACCCTGACGACGTTCCGGCCGCACAGTAGGAGCGAGTGACTATGGCTACCCCCAAGATTTCCATTGTCGTTCCCATCTATAACGTGGAGGAGTGCCTGGCCTGGTGCCTGGACTCCCTGCTTGCACAGGACATGCCCGATTGGGAAGGCGTGCTGGTCAACGATGGCTCGCCGGACGGTTCGCGCGATATTGCGGCTGCTTATTGCGAAAAGGACGCGCGCTTTACGCTGGTCGATAAGGAGAACGGCGGCCTGTCGAGCGCCCGTAATGCAGGCATCGCTGCGTCCACGGCGCCTGTCGTTGCGTTTTTGGATTCCGACGACCGGTTTACGCCTGATGCGTGCCGCGTAATCGTTGATGCCTTTGAGCGTGAGGATTGCGACGTTTTGACCTTTGGCGCGAATCCGTATCCGCTGGAGGCGGGGTATCCGTGGCTTAACCAGGTTTTGAGTCCTCGGGACGTTTCTTTTCATGGGTATAGTTTCGAATTATTGTTTAAAGAGGATTCGCGTCCCTTTGTGTGGCGGACTGCCTGCAGACGTGATTTTCTGGCGAATAACGCTATTCAGTTCGATGAATCTATCAGCTATGGTGAAGATCAAGTTTTCGAAATGGCGATATATGGTCGCTCGCGAAAAACAACGCTAATATCGAACAAATTGTACGACTACCGTGTGGCGCGCAAGGGCTCGCTCATGGACACCATGCGCTACGACGACGAGACGCGTCTGCTGGAGCATGTGAAAATATATACCGCGGTGTTGGCCGACTGGCATCGAGATGGCCTTGACACGCAGCATGTCGATGACCTGGCATACTTCCTGTGTGATTTGGTGCTGTACGATGCAATAAGGTTGCTGGGTACGGGCTGCGGCAAAGTGTTCGACGCTGTATCTACGGTGCTCGCTGGTTCCGCTATGGGGAGCGATGCCGCGCTTACGCGATGTGCTCCTTCTGTTGCTGCTATGGTGCGCGCAGCGCGTGCTAACAAGGCGCCCAGCGTCCGTGCGTGCAGGAGGCTCATGTTTGAGTACGACGTATTTAGGTCTGGGCTCCTTCGGGCGTGCAAACGCATGGCCGCGAATATCCTGGGAAAGAGAGATTTGTAGATCGGAGCGGCCATGTCTGTTGTCTTGCTAGACCATCGTCGTCACTACATTCTGTTCGTTGCTGTGGCCTGCCTGAGCGTTTTGTTGGGCGGGCCTTCTTATCCCGGGTGAGAGCGGGGCTCTAGCCATATTTGAATGTGGAGGCGAATGGGGCTAGTCAAATATATATTTCGGTTTCAGACTTGAAAACGCTTGAATTCACCAGTTGTTAGTTTAAAAATAACATATAGATTCCGCCGGATTCGTTGAAAGGATGTTCTATGAAAGACGTTCGAAGGAGATGGCGCGGGCTAAAGGCTTTCGGTCTGGCCGCATTTGCAACTGCCTGCCTTACTTGCGCTCCATTGACCGCAAAAGCAGGTCTTATTGGCGGTGTTGGAGGGGGTAGCGCCTCGGTAGACGAGCCCACGGAATGATGCGTTGGCGATAACCGTCCGATTTCTTACTGGGGATATGACGGTTGGAACGGCACTCAAAATGAACAGATGTCTGGCCCTCTTACGCGGTATAGCGTCGAGTGCAATGCCGGGGGGACTGCTCACAGAGATTTTCTAGTAGGCTTAAACTCTATCGATCAGAGCGCCTCGCGGACCGATCCTTCTGGAGTTACATCACGTCCCGCAGGTACATACTATTTCAACAAAGATGGTTTAATGCAGACCGGACTCGTTCGGTGCGAGGACGGCAACCTTCGCTATTTCGATCCCAGGACTGGCGCCATGGTCACGAACCAGTGGCATAACGATTACGAAGCCGTCTGGTACTATTTTGGCGCTGACGGGACCGCAGTTTCGGGCTGGCAGTCTATCGGTGGGGACAAGTACTACTTCTACCCCGAAAGCCATGATATGGCATACGGCCGAGTTCAAATTGACGGTAAGAACTACTTCCTGAACACCCCTGGCGCCAACGCCGATGGCCGCATGCAGCATGGCGGCTGGATCTATGACTCCATTTATGGAAAGTGGCTCTATGCGACTTCCAACGGCGAGTTGTTGACCGGTTGGCAAAATATCGGTGGAACTTGGTACTATTTCAACGAGTACGGTGTTATGTTGACCGGATGGGTCGACGATTCGGGGACGTGGTATTACGCTAACGCCTCCGGCGCGATGGTCACCGGCTGGCTCAACGTTGGCAGTACGTGGTACTACCTTGATGGTTCGGGCGCCATGGTTGCTAACGGCTGGCGCAGCCTGGGCGGCTCCTGGTACTGGTTCGGCGATTCCGGTGCAATGGCCACTGGCTGGTTCTTGGCAGGCGGCTCTTGGTACTATGCGAGCGGTTCGGGCGCCATGGCAACCGGCTGGCTCAGCAATGGCGGCACGTGGTATTGGCTCGGAGGTTCGGGCGCTATGGTCTCCAACTCTTGGGCCAACGTTGGTGGAGTTTGGTACTGGTTCGACGATTCCGGCGCGATGGCCACCGGCTGGCGTCAGATCGGCGGCGCCTGGTACTACTTTAGCGGTTCCGGCGCTATGGCCCACGACTCCTGGGTCGGCGACTACTACCTCCAGTCTTCCGGTGCCATGGCTACGAATGCCTGGATCGGCTCCTATTATGTCGGCGAGGACGGTAAGTGGATTCCGGGCTACGGCCTAGTTTGGTATAAGAACGGTATGGCAATGTTTACCATACGCATAAGTGCCGTACCGTTGGTAAGGACGCAAAGGGCTATTCGCAGATCTCTATTCAGGAGGCCCAGAGGCGTGGTGCTTCACGAGAGTGCAAAAACTGCCAGCAAATTGGCTAGCACATTACTGAGTTAGTTTTTATTGAGACCCCGTTGCCCTGAGGTGACGGGGTCGCTGCGTGATTGGATACCGTGCTGCTATGAAGAAATGCTCATTCGGGGTGCTGGTCTTTTCCGGCCTTGTTTCTTTGGGGCTCCTTTTGGGTTCGCCCTCGATGTTATACGCCCTTGATTCGAATAACACTGACGAAGGTCCCGCATCTAACGTTACTATTGCTTCTGTCGAGTCAGGCGTTGATGCTCAGCGCGAATCGACCTTCGCCGTTGAGCAGAACTCTCAGGTGGATAATGAGGTCTCTTCTGAGGTTTCGAATCAAATAATTTGGCATCAGGGGTGGATATCGCCCGAAGAGGGGGCTGGTTTTTGGCGTTGGGGCTTGCCCGACGGAACAATTGCTGTTTCTTCTTGGAGACATATAAACGGTAGCTGGTACTGGTTCGACGACGAAGGCCGAATGGCTCAGGATGGATTGGTCCAAGTCGGGGGTGCGACTTATGGATTCTCCTCTTCGGGCGCAATGCGTGTTGGCTGGTACCTAGATTCTACGGGCTCCACTTCTGCTTGGCGTTATTTCTCCGGTTCTGGCGCCATGGTAAAAGGCTGGCTCTCAGATGGGGGTCGTTGGTACTGGCTTGATCATGCAGACGGTTCTATGGCCACCGGGTTGAAAGAATGTAATGGCACCCCTTATATCTTTAACAGTTCAGGGGCCATGCTATCCTCCCAGTGGGCACTTATTGACAACAACTGGTATTACGCTGACTCCAACGGCTTACTGCATGGAGGCTGGTTACTTCTAGGGAATTCTTGGTATTACTTGGATCCAGGAAGCCATATTATGCTCACGGGCTTTGTGCAAGTGGGCTCGTCCACCTATTTCCTTACGAGTTCAGGTGCCATGGCAACGGGCTGGGCACTTGCTGATGGCACTTGGTATTACGCCGCATCAAGCGGAGCTATTCAACGAGGACGATGGATAAAGTCCGGAAGCGCCTGGTATTACCTTGATGATGTATCCGGCGCAATGCGTACTGGTGAATTCGCGGTAGGAAGCACGCGCTATTTTTCTTATGATTCCGGTGCGATGGCATCTTCGTGCTGGATTAATTTGAGCAACGGTATGGCATGGGCGAATTCGTCTGGAGCACTGAGCGAGCCGTTGCCTACTACATCTGATGGATCTCCCGTAGTCGCTGATCGTACCGACTCGTCTTCATTGCCAGGTGTGATTCATATTGGAGACGCGGTTTTCTATGCGGATGCAAACGGCGCCGTCAATGTAGCATCTGGTTGGTTTATGCCGAAAGACGCTTCTGACGAAAGCGGCAATACTTGGTATTACGCATCTTCCAATGGTGTCCTTAAGTCTGGTTGGCAATATGTTAACGGTGCGTGGTATTGGATGGATTCTTCCACGTACAAGATGAAGACCGGATGGCTCAATGACCGCGGCACGTGGTACTGGCTTCAGCCTTCGGGCGCTATGTTTGCTAACGGGTGGCTGAAAATCGATGGCGTCGACTACTACTTCAATGCAAGCGGTGCATGGTTGAATACGTCTGGTTCTGTTTTGGGGGTCAATAGGTCCAGCCTGGTCAATTGGCTTATGAGCCACGAAAACGATGGCTATTACCGTGGAACACGCTACGACACACATCTCAGCCAGGAAACGTGCATGTATCCAAAGGGAGATCCTCGCTGGGATGGGTATACCGGTATGAACTGCGGTGGATTTGTATCACACGCATATATGAAGGCGGGCGGTAATTTAGCTCCCATTGCCGCCGAGCAGAGCCATTCCCCTTGGAGTGGAGGTCCCGGAAGGGGCGGCTGCGTAAACGCTTATCGTTGGTACGGCTACGCTATCGATACGTGCGCGAACGTGACTTATTTCAACTCTATTGATGAGTTGTTACGTAGTGGTTTGGCTCGTAAGGGGGACATTGTGTTCTTCAATCCTTACAACCCATATGCGGACGATAGCCACATTGGCTTTTTCTGGGGCAATTCGCCGAGCGAAAATTTGTTCTGGCATAGTGATGGTTATGGAAATCGCATCTCCGGTTTGACTGCTTTGGGTCCATCGAAAGTAATACTGATTCGTTAGATTTTTGAGTAGTAATGGGGCCTTCCCGGGGCCCCATCTTTTTCGACATTTGGTTTGAGAGCTAATTCGATGCCGTTATTCTATTGGGGAGGTTGAGTTGGGATATTGAACCCTAGTTTCCTCCCTGCTGTTGAGCAGTTGTTTACAGTGCAGCATCGCGTGCAATTTATTTTCCTTCTAGATGGTGTCTTGTTCCGTTGGATGTTCGGAAATCTTTCATAGCCATGCTGTAAGCTAGACGCAATCAAGAGCGAATGACGAGGTTTACATGAACAAACATCTTAAGTTGTTTGCGGCATTGTTGGTGTTGATGCTCCTTGCGCCCGTTTCTATGTTTGTATGCCCTGCGGATGCAGAGGCTGCTCAGACTCTGGTTGAGAATTCTTGGCGTTATGAGGACGGACAATTAGTCGCAGATGATGCTTCTTCCGAAGAAGACGGAATAGCTTTATTGTCTATGGACGCTCTTCCCGATGGGGTTACAGCTCAGGGCATTGACGTCAGCGAGCACCAAGGGCGTATTGATTGGGACGCAGTTAAAGCTTCTGGCATCGATTTCGCTATTCTGCGCGTTGGGTTTGGCGCTCCGTCTTTCCGCGGTCGAGTTGACTATCAATTTAATCGAAATATTTCTGAGTGCGAGCGACTCGGAATTCCCTACGGCGTCTATATCTATTCATATGCTTTTGATAATCAGCAGGCAGCTGATGAGGCATCAATGGTGATCAATTGCCTTTCTGGGCATAATCCAAGATTGCCGGTGTATTACGATCTTGAGGATAACTCGATAATTGCAAATGGACGTCAAACCGGAATTACATCGAGGGCGCAGGTTTTTTGTAATAGGATTTCTGCCGCAGGATATGAGCCTGGTATTTATGCAAATTTAAATTGGTTTAACAACATTTTGACTGACTCTGTTTTTAAGAGTAGCTCTTGGGATCATTGGATTGCTCAATATAACTCGCAATGTGACTATACCGGCAATTACAGTTTTTGGCAGTATAAGAGCAACGGAAAAGTCCCTGGAATCAACGGCAACGTTGATATGAACTACGCGTATGTTGATGTCTCTCTTTATCATTGGCAACTAATTGACAGCACCTGGTATTATGCAGCCTCCAACGGCAAGGCTTATACCGGATGGTTGTTTCAGAGTGGCACGTGGTACTGGCTCGAGCCCGACGCGGGCGGCGCCATGGCTACCGGCCTTCACGAGTGCAACGGCTCCCTGTACTGGTTTAATTCGTCCGGCGCCATGGCGACCGGGTGGGTCCTCGACGGCGGGACCTGGTACTACGCGACGGGCTCCGGCGCGCTGGCGCGCGGCCCCGTATCCGTCGGCGGCGTGCCCTA
>NZ_QROG01000020.1:0-44960 GCF_003474585.1 Collinsella sp. AF39-11AT
AAATGGCGCGAAGCACGCGGTTGACAAAACCATAGAGACACGTCCCAAATTAGCTGTCTTGCCCCATCGGGCGGGAGCAGGTAAGATATATCGAGCGCCTAGCGCGTTCGATGGGTTCGGATGACGACATGTTCCGAATCTGGTCAGGTCCGGAAGGAAGCAGCCATAAGGAGCCTCTGTCGGGCATCCGAATCCATCGAGTGCGCAGGCGCTTTTTCGTGCCGCGGCTACCCGCGAGTGCCGGCAGGGTCACATTTATCTGATAATTGAATCCCTGGCGTTATGTCGCTCGCTGGCGTTGCCAAAACATCGGCTGCTACGTGCCTTGGGCGCTAGCGGCCGTTGCCCTTACATCTGTAACGAGTTGCTTACGCATCTTCAGGGTTCGCCGTACTATCATGAATCAGATTGAAGAGAGATGATGATAGGGAGCGCCTTTTTATGATTGAGCTGCTCAGGCGTTTTGGTGGTAAGTTTCGCCGATATATGGTGATCGGCCCTGCGTGCAAGTTGATCGAAGTGATCTTTGACCTGCTGACGCCGCTGGTGATTGCCCAGATGATCGATAAGGGCATTGGCTCGCACGACGTTAATGCCGTTATCCACTACGGCATGGTACTTGGCGCCATGGCTGTGATCGGCATCTCGTTTACGCTCGTCTGCCAAAAGATGGCGGCGCTCACCTCGCAGGGCATGGGTACCGATATCCGTGGTGCGCTCTACCAGCACATCAACAAGCTGAGCTATGCTGAGCTCGATCGCTTTGGCACGCCGTCGCTCATCACGCGCATTACCAACGACGTCAACCAGGTGCAGCTTGCCGTGGCGCTGGGCGTGCGCATGCTCATCCGCTGGCCTTTCCTGGCGGTGGGCTCCATGGTCGCGGCCCTTGCCATCGACCTTAAGCTTGGCGTGATTTTCTTGATTTGCACGCCCGCCATTGGCCTGGTGTTTTGGTTTGTCATGGCGCGCTGCATTCCGTACTACAGGCAGCTGCAGGCAAAGCTCGACCGCATCGCGCTTATTTGCCGCGAGGGGCTTTCGGGCGCCCGCGTGGTTCGTGCGTTTGTGCGCGAAGACCACGAGCGCGAGCGCTTTGCCCAGGCCGCCGACGACCAGGCCAATACCGCCATCGTGGTGGGCAAGCTTTCGTCGATTCTCAACCCCGTCACCTTTTTGGTGATGAACCTGGGCGTGTGCGCCATCCTGTGGGTGGGCGGCATCCAGGTCAACGTGGGCGAGCTCACGCAGGGTCAGGTCATGGCGTTTGTGAACTACATGACGCAGACCCTCACCTCCATCGTGTATGTCGCCAACCTGGTCGTGGTCTTTACCAAGGCGAGCGCCAGCGCGTCGCGCATCAACGAGGTGCTCAATTGCGAGCCGAGCATCACCGACGGGGACAACCAGCCGGTCGCGCTGCCCAAGCCGGGCAATGTCGCTCCAGTTCCTGCGCTGAGCTTGAGCCATGCGAGCTTCTCTTTTGGCGCGGGCGCGGCAAATGCCATCAACGGTGTGACGCTGGAACTCCCGCTGGGCAAGACGCTCGGCATTATCGGCGGTACGGGTAGCGGCAAGTCCACGCTCGTCTCGCTTATCCCGCGCCTGTACGATGCGGGCACCGGCAGCGTGAGCGTGATGGGCGCCGACGTGCGCGCCTGGCCGCTCGACCAGCTGCGCCATGTGGTCGCAACCGTTCCGCAGCGTGCGTCGCTGGTGAGTGGCACCATCCGCAGTAACCTGACCTGGCGCGACGAGGCGGCGACCGACGATGAGCTCTGGGCGGCGCTCGATATGGCGCAGGCCAGCGAGTTTGTGCGCAACAAGCCGCAGGGGCTCGACGCCCCGGTCGAGGCGGGCGGCAAGAACTTTAGCGGTGGTCAGCGCCAGCGCCTGACCATCGCGCGTGCCCTGGTGGGCTCGCCCCAGATTCTGATCATGGACGACTCCGCCTCGGCGCTCGACTTTAAGACCGACACGGCGCTTCGCCATGCCATCCGCGAGCGCAGCGTGCGCGGTGCCGCCGAGGGCGGGCTGCCGCTGACAACCGTCATCGTGAGCCAGCGCGTATCGACCGTGCACGACGCCGACATGATCTGCGTACTCGACCACGGCTCGGTCGCGGGCCTGGGCACGCATGACGAGTTGTATGCAAGCTGCCAACTCTATCGTGAGATTTGCCAGTCGCAGCTGCGCCGCGAGGAGCTCGAGGGCCAGCAGGGGAGCACGACGCCCACGCCCACCCCAAGACCCGCGTCCGCTCCGACCGTCCCCGCATCTGTCTGCGCAAAGGAGGGCTGCTAAATGAATCCGTACACTTCCTCCGGTTCGGTCGCCACGATGGCGGCAAACGTGTCCGGTAACGATAACCTCAACGACCTGGGTGACGGCCCACGCCAGCCCGGCGATCCCGAGCGCTATCCCGTGGGCGCGGTGACCCGCCGCCTGATGGGTTATGTTCGCCCGCACCGCGTCTCGTTTGCGGCGTCGTTTGTGAGTGCCGCCATCTCCGTTATCTTGCAGCTCTACACACCTATTCTCATTGGCGAGGGCATCGACCTGATTGTTGCCGCGAGCCAGGTGGATTTCGATGCACTGCTGCCGCTCGTCACCAAACTCGCGCTCGTTGTGGTGGGAGCCGCGGCCTTCCAGTGGTTGCAGGGCTATTGCGTCAACCGCCTGTCCTACGAGACGGTGCGCGACATGCGGGTGGAGGCAAGCGACAAGCTCAGCCGTATGCCGCTCAGCTTTATCGACAGCCACGCCCACGGCGACCTTATGAGCCGCGTGGTCAACGACGTCGATCAGGTGGGCGACGGTCTGCTGCAGGGCTTCACGCAGCTCTTCACCGGTGTTATTACCATCGTGGGCACGCTCGCGTTTATGCTCTCCATCAACCTGACCATGACGCTCGTGGTGGTGCTCGTCACGCCGCTTTCCATTTTTGCAGCCGGTGCTATTGCCAAGCTCTCCAACAAAAGCTTTACGGCACAGCAGCGTATTCAAGGGCAGCTCGGTGGTCATATCGAGGAGTACGTAGGCGAGCAAAAGCTTGTCGACGCCTTTGCCTATGGTCCCAACGCCCAGCAGCGCTTCGATGCCCTCAACGCTGAGCTCTACACCGCGGGCGAGCGTGCGCAGTTTATGGGTTCGCTCTCCAACCCCGGCACGCGCTTTATCAATAACATCATCTATGCCGTGGTCGCTGTGATCGGCTGCGTGGGCGTGATCACGGGCGTGCCCGCGGCGCTTACGGTGGGCGGCGTGCAGATTTTCCTGTCCTATGCCAACCAGTACACCAAGCCGTTCAACGAGGTCACCAACGTCATTACGCAGATCCAGACCGCGTACGCCTCGGCGCGCCGCATGTTTGCGCTGCTCGATGCGCGCGAGCAGGAGCCCGATGCGACGGATGCCGCGGAGCTTGCCGCCCCGAAGGGCGAGGTCGCCTTTGAACATGTGGACTTTAGCTACGTTCACGACCGCAAGCTGCTGCAGGACATTTGCATCGAGGCCAAGCCCGGCATGCGCTTTGCCCTCGTTGGTCCCACGGGCTGCGGCAAGACGACGCTCATCAATTTGCTGCTGCGCTTTTACGATATCGATGCCGGTCGCATTGCGGTCGATGGCCGGTCTTCGCGTGACTACACGCGCGCAAGCCTGCGCCGCGCCTTTGGCATGGTGCTGCAGGACACCTGGCTGTTCGAGGGCACGGTGGCCGAAAACATTGCCTACGGTTGCCCGGATGCCACGCGCGAGCAGGTTATCGAGGCTGCCAAGCGCGCGCATGCGCACAAGTTTATCGTGCAGCTGCCAGGCGGCTACGATACGGTAATCGGCGAGGACGGCGGCACGTTTAGCCAGGGTCAAAAACAACTGCTGTGCATCGCGCGCGTCATGCTCACCGACCCGGCGATCTTGCTGCTGGACGAGGCGACCTCGAGCATCGATACCCGCACCGAGCTGCAGGTTCAGGCGGCATTCGACGAGCTCATGGCAGGTCGCACAAGCTTTGTCGTGGCGCACCGCCTGAGCACCATCCGCAACGCCGACTGCATTCTGGTGATGCGCGACGGCGAGATTATCGAGCGCGGCACGCACGACGAGCTGCTAGCGGCAGGCGGCTTCTATGCCGAGCTCTACCGCAGCCAATTCGCCCAGTAGGGAATACCGATTAGCGGCAGATGGTTTACATCTGCGCCGTTAGTACTAAGATATGCTTCTAACAAATTGCATTAATGGCTCGAGTTTCGGGGGAAACGAGGCAACGTGACTATGACATGCTCTATGGTGGTCAACAGCAAGAGCGGTAATACCAGGATGGTTACGGGGGCGATCAAGCGCGCTCTGCAGGCTGCGGGCGTTGAGTTTGTCCACGCCGCGGCGTTGAGCGACGATGCGGACGCAGATCAGGTTGCGCTCGAGGCGCAGGGCGCCTGCGCGGCCGACACGGTGCTCGTCGGTTTTTGGTGCGACAAGGGCGCGTGCACGCCTTCGGTCGCGGCGTTGCTCTCCGCCTTGCACGGTAAGCGCGTCTTCCTGTTTGGCACCTGCGGCTTTGGTGCCGACCAGAGCTATTATCAGCAGATTATCGATCGCGTGACCTCCAATTTGGCCAATGATGCCGAGCTTGTAGGCTGGGCGATGTGCCAGGGCAAGATGGGTCCCGCGGTTAAGCAGCGCTACGAGGCAATGCTCGAGCAAGATCCCGAAAACGCCCGATTTAAGATGCTGCTCGACAACTGGGTTGCCGCGAAGGACCATCCCACCAAGGAAGATATGGATAACATGGCTGCAGCCGCAAAAAAGGCCGTTTTGGGCGAATAACTTCGCCGCTTGCGGTGCCGCGCGTTCAATCGTACAAACGTGAAAGCCTCGAGATTCTCGGGGCTTTTTTCATGACACGAGGGCGCCCCTTTATTGATGGAAGGCCTAATAAGCTGATTGTTCTATGCCCGGATGTGTGCGGAGTGGGATGGGATTTCCGGATGGGTGGGGTTGCGGAAGCTGCGTCCCGGAATTTGCCTTTGGAATGGGATGCGGTTTCCCGGTGAAGGGCTCTGTGGAAACTACATCCCAGCATTCGGTCGAGAAATGGGATGTAGTTTCCGGTTGAGGGTCTTGGCGGAAAGTGCGACCCGGAATTTGTGATCGAAGCGGGATACGGCTTCCCAACGGGGCCACAAGCGGAAGCCGCATCCCACTCCGGACGGGAATTCTGGGACACGGTTTTCAGAGGGTTATGGGCTGCGAACTACATGAGGTTGTCATAAAAACTCTAGTAAAAGGGGTCGGAAATAAATGGCGCTTCCAGCAGTTTGTTTTAATGTGGGGTGGGGGTACCATTATTTTAGTTTCGCAAAAAAATGATCCCTCTATGGGGAAGTTGCGTAGGGGGTTAGTCACAGATATTGGATAAAACAGACTAATTTGGTGATAAATGACCACTTACGCCAAAATAGGTAGCATTTAGCGACAAAACATTGAAAAATGTGTAGCACATCGCTATGTTTTTATTACGAAAAGATTCCAAATTGGCTTATTTCGGACTCACTTTTCAAGCGCCTTGCGGTTCCTGTTGAAACTTGCTGACCTTTGGATGGGTCGAATAGGTCCTCAAGGGGGATGAATTATCACTTTGGCTGCGCGTAGACTCAAACGATTTATTGCACTTTTGAGTAGCTTGGCGTTCGCGCTTGTCATAGCCCTTGCCGTTGTTTCTTTTGTGCCTCGCGCATTTGGATACATGCCCTTTGCTGTGCTTTCGGGCTCTATGGAACCCGATCTTCCCGTTGGCTCCATGGTGTTTGTCCGCCAGGTTGAGCCAACGGATATTACCGTGGGCGACAATGCAACCTTTTACCGATCGGACGGCGCCGTGGTGACGCACCAGGTGTACGAGATCGACCCTGCCGCGCAGACGATCGGCACGCAGGGAATCGCAAACAAAAATGCAGATGGAACCATCATGCACGATGCCGAGCAGACGCCTTTTTCACGCGTGATCGGCACTGTCTCTTTTTGTGTCCCTTACCTGGGCTTCGTTAACGCATATTGCACGACGATGCCCGGTTTGCTTGTTGTGGTGGCCGTTCTGGCGCTGCTGGTCGCGGCGTCGATAGTGCTCGATCGGGTGGTTCCCGACGAGCCTGCGGGCAAGCATGCCCGCGCGCATGCGAGGGAGCGGCGTTCATAGCGGCAGGGGAGAGGTGTCGGCAACGGCAAGGGCCGTTGCCGGGGAAGTCGATTTTCGAAAGGAAGAGAACGATGGAAAACAAGAAGAAAAAGCGCTACGGCATCATTGCCGCCCTGCTGCTGTTGGTGATGGCCGCCGGTGTGGGTACCTATGCATGGCTGACGGCGCAGGAGCACATTGACAACGTGTTCACGGTGGGTAGCTTTGGCCACCCGGAAAACAAGCCTGATCCGACCGATCCCGAGAAACCGGACCCCGATAATCCGAACACTGAAAAGGCCTACCTGTTCGAGACCCAGTGGGTTGCCAACTCCAAGATGGTTCCTGGCGCCACTGTGGCCAAGAACCCCAATGTCGGCATCAAGGCTGGCTCTGATGATGCATACGTATTCATTTACGTAAAGAATGCCATCGTCAAGCCTGGCACCAGCCTTGAAAAGACCCCGTACTTTACGCTCAAAAATACGAATTGGAAGCCCGTTGAGGGTCAAGTCAAGACCAACCAATCTGACAACTCTGGCAACCAGTACGTGAGCGGTCTGTTTATGTACTCCAAGAACTCTGCCGCAGAGAACCTGCCTGCAAAGCTCGAAGCCAACAAAGCAGAGCAGGACGTTTATACCGATGAGCTTTTCACTGCCGTGACGATTCCCTCTGCCATGAACAACACCGATGTTGTCGAGACTACTACTGACCCGAAACAGGCTCCCACGATGACGGTCTCTGCCTACATCTTTGGCGCGGGCCAGAATGGCACCGAGCAGGGTGAAAATGCTGACGCGCAGAATGCCCTTAAGCAGGCCAAGGAATGGGCTAAGACTCAGGCTCAGGCTTAATCCCCCCACTGAGATCCCGGCCCGCCCCCACCCCTATATTCGGGCTGGGATCTCGGTCCCCCTTTTTATCGACGATTGGCGAACGTAATGCTCAACAATCTTTCCGACAATCAGAAACGCACCTTGGCGCTTGCCGCGATTGCGCTGTTGGCCCTGGCGTGCATGTGTGGCACGCTGGCTTTTACCGTTGATATGGTTCCGGCGAACAACGTCCTATCGTTTGGCAGCGTGAAGGTACGAGTCTGCGAATACACCCTCAACGAGCGGGGCGAGGAGATTCCGTTTGAGGCCAACGAGCGCGGGGACTATCCCGACACCAAGGCCGGGGGCTCTGACATCAGCCGCATTGTACGCGTGGAGAACGCCGGCGCGCAGCCTGAGTACGTTCGCGCTCGTCTACGCATGACGTCAGTGGCACCCGACGGTTCGAGTGCGGATGCCTCGGGCAGCGTTGCGTTTCATGTGAACGCGGACGAGGGGTCCCCGTGGATCGACGGCGGCGATGGGTGGTACTACTACCGTGGATTGGCCGGGCGTGGCGGCATGCTCGACCCCGGCGCCATGACGGAAAGCCTTATGGACTCGCTGCGATTTGTGGGCGACTACCACGATGCCGCGCGCGGCGGCTCATTCAAGCTCGATATCGATGTTCAGGCCGTGCAGGCCAAAAACCAGCAGACAAGCGATACCGCCCTCGACGTACTTGACGTTGTGGGTTGGCCGGAGGCGAACTAGCCTATGAAGATCAAGAATATGAACCGGGGTATGCTTAGCAGGCTGGTTGCCGTCGCAGCGATTGCCCTTTGCTGCGTTATGGCGCTGCCAACGGTGGTGCATGCCGAGGATGTGCCCGAGGCCAAAATCGAATTCCACATCAAAAACGAGGCTGACTTTTTGTCGTGTGTGGCGCTGTCGCGCGAGCGCGATACGTCCGGCTGGCACGTTTATCTCGATAACGACATTGAGCTCGACAGCGACGACATGAAAACCATCGTTGCAGACACCGTTAAGCATCTGTCGTTTGGCAACAAGGAGCATCCGTTTAAGGGCGTGTTCGATGGTCAAAACCACGCCGTTGAGGGCCTGAACTACGATAAAGACGCTTTTGACCCCGAGCGCGATACGGGATTTTTTGCCGAGACCAACGGCGCCACCATCAAAAACTTCCTGGTCAAGGACGCCAACGTGTGGGCGGACTTCCGCGGTGGCATTATCGTGGGCAAGGCCGTCAAAACGCGTTTCGAAAACGTTATGGTCATGGAGAGCACGCTGCACGTGACCTGCGCCAACAATGCTCTCAACCTCATTACCAACGCAGGCTTTGAGGGCGGTCTCATCGCCGGCGAGCTCGACGGCTGTACCCTCTATAACTGCGAGGTACGTGGTGGCCGCGCCGTTAACAACACGACCTCGGGCGTGCAGGCGCTCGGCGGTGAGGGTCTGTATATGGCGGCGTTTGCCGGCTACGTTACAAATTCGACGATTGAGTACTGCCGCGTTACGCCTACGCGCAAAGATGATGGCTCGATTGGCATGACCGACGTCACCAATAAGTACGACGTGGCCATTGGCGCCCTGGGCGGCAACAACGTGTACGCCTCGGGTTTTGTGGGCTGCATGGCGGGCGAGGCCAAGATTATCGACTGCTTCTCGACGGCGCAGTGCTACAGCTATGCCGCGTCATATGTGGGCGTCGTCGCCGTGACGCGTGCGTGGACGGGTGGCTTGGCGGGTCGTATTCTAACCGAAAAGGGCAACGAGCTCGTTCGAAGCCATTTTGCGGGTGACTTGAGCTCGCGTCAGTACAATCCCATCGCCGTGATCCCCATCATTCAAAACGATGTGAACCTGGGCGGTATTGCCGCGCGTGCCAACAAGGATGATGCCACGGTCACCGAGTGCTACTTTAAGCCGAGCGTGAGCCTAAAAGGCAGCAGCCAGGGTACCGCGGCTAAGAAAAAGATCCCCTCTTTTGGCGGCGACGGTACCACCAAGGGCGACAGCTATGGTCCATGGGACGACGAGCGCTACACCACGCGCGAGCTGTGGGAAGAGCACGACTACGACTTCTGTGCCGGCACCATGCGCTCGACTGCTAACGACGGGACCCTGGATGGCCCGCACCCCAATGAGTGGGCGATGGATTACAAGCTGAATATTCCTGTGCATGGCCAGAGCGTTAAGGCGACGATCGATTTTCCCGGTGCGGGTACCGCGACAATTACGGCAACCAAACTCGGTATTGATCAAGCGACCTCGGATCCGTACGCCTTTGCCGTGAGCGCCGTGCTGGCGGGAACGGCCCAGGGCTTGGCCCAGGGCGATACATCGGTGACGTTTAGGCAGGATACCTCCGCAAAGCCCAAGGGCTTGACCGATGCCAACGGCGGTTATCGCTTCATGGGCTGGTTCCGCGAGTCCGGAGTCAATGTGAACCGTATCGATGCCGATAACGCCTGGTTTAACGGCAAGACCGATGCCGATGCCGTTAAGGCTGGCAAGCAGGTCCAGAAGAACGAAGCGCACGAGATAACGTCGACCTATACCGCCGATAACGCGAAGGGGGCCGAGGCCTTTAAGGGCAACGACCTGTTTATTGCTTCGTACGAGGCGCAGGTACTGTTCTATAACGTCAAGGGCGAGACGCTCGCGTGGCAGAGCGGCGAGGAGCACGACAAGTCGACGGACTGGTACCGCTATGGCGTCGGTTTAACGCCGGCTGCCCCTGCGGACCGCGGCACTCTTTCCGCCAGCGCCACCTTTATCGGTTGGACGACGCAGCCGAGTGGCGAGGCCGGGATGCATGGCGGTTACGCGGCCATCACCTCGCCTAAGCTTGCCGAGCTAAAAAACGCCGGTGCGTTCTATCCTGCCGGCACCGAGATCACTGTGCTTGGTCCTACCGATTTTTATCCGGTGTACACCGACTATGTGTCGAACATCATGACGGTGTTTGAGGGCAATGAGCAGGATGCAACCGACGATCAGACTCGGCGCGACGGTGTGGGCAAAACTGACGTTAAGGTTGAGACTGCCGAGGATGGCACAAGCGCGTATACCGTACGGGTGCTCGACGTATCCGGTAAAGCTATATCCGAGGAGGGCCAGCTGCCCGACGGCTATCGTTTCCTGGGTTGGTATGAAAACAAGGGAACCGAGGATGCCCCGCTCGAGGTGCGCGTAAGCCGCGACCCCAGCTATACGCTCCCCGCCGATGTCGATTTAACCGCGCCGCATACCTACATCGCCCGCTTTGAGTACCGAGTGGATTATTACGTTCGGGCTTATACCAACCATGAGTTTACGGACAGCAAGCTACTTTGTTCCGTTTGGAATCGCTATCAAACGCCCTTTGAGGAAAACGTCGGTAGTACCTTCGTGCGTGAAAACGTCGTCCACTGGGGCCCGGAGCATGTTGACCACGGTATAAAGGATAGTTATGAAACGTGTGGCACGCGCTTCACGAAGGAAACCCTTGTCGTGAGTCCCCTTAACGCGTACTCGCACAACGTTAAAAACGATACGGGAGCCGATACTCTAAAAAACCTCTATGCCGATACCGATTTTCCAGGCGCTGCAACGCTAAGCGATACTTGGACTTCGGCTTCGCTGAACGTAACGGTCAAACCGGTGAATGATCGCTATCGCCTGAATTTCTGGACGCTTGAGCGCGATGGTGAATATTGGACATATGTGAAAAATCCCATCGAGAGCATGGTGCGTACAGATAAGAAGTACTACGTTCGCGCGATGATTACCACGGACGTTAATTTCTACAACAAGGGCGATAATGTCGTGAGGACTGCCACGCGGCGCTATGAGAGTAACTTGCTGCAGACCAAGGTGAACGGGGCGGATCCGACGTTCACGTATTACTACCCGCATGTTAATAAGTCGGTTAAAGTGGCCGAAAAGCCAGAAGATGGTGAGAAGGGATCGTATGAGAGCCCCCTGACCCTCGAAGCTTCCCCGACCGATGCCGACATGGCCGTGCCGGGCTATAAGTTCCTGGGCTGGATTTCGACCGCCGAGGTTCAGAAGGATTCTGACGTCTGGAAGTATATCTACGACGTCGCCGGCGACTCCTATGTGACGAGTGATCCGGATAAGGCAGAGCCGTATCTGGCGACCGACGAGTCCAAGGTCACCCAGTGGCAGGATGCCTATCCCGTCTACGCAAAGTACGACGTCAGCTACACCACCAACCTGCATCGCGCAGGTTTTGAGGGTACGGACAAGGTCAATGTGCCTAGCTACAACATCGCTCCCGTTATCAACGCGGACACCAATCCTGCTACGGCAACGGTGACCCCTGACGTTACGACGCCGGTTTATAAAGCAGGCGGTGAGCTGTATAAGTTGCAGAAGGTTGAGATCGAGCTTCCGAACGGCGAGATCAAGACGCTTCCCTACGATGTGGAGCATGGTACTTGCTCTTATCCGGTGGAACCTGGCGGAGCCTATACATTCGTGGCGTACTATTCGCCGTTGGCGGTTGTGTACCATCTCAATGCCAGGGATGTGGACGGTAAGGTAGCCCAGCAGGGCGATTCTCTCGGCAGCCTTAAGGACGGCATCCCGCTGCCAACGTATAACGTCGGCGATATCGATGCTGCAACAAACGCATACAATGCCTTCGTGGGCTGGACGGAAACTAAGCCGGTAGCTGGCAACGGTTATGTCGTTTGGTCGGACGACGTTTCCATGGTGAATAAAAGCACCGTGGTCAAGGCCCCCATGGAGTTGTATCCGGTCTACCGCGCCAGCGCGGTGCGTGTTCAATCGAATATCGATGCCAATCTGGATGACCCCGGTTCTGTGCGTTATCTTTCGCGGACCGACTCTGGTGATCAAATTTCGCTGGAGGTAAAAGCTGCAACTGAGGTTGTCGGCAAGGATGGCACCAAGTACGACTTTGTCTGCTGGTCGCGTGACTATGAATCCGATAACAAGTACACCCTGATGACCGGTGACGACAAGTATCCCCTCGAGGGCAATGAGCCCTTTAAGAGCGCGATGTACACTGCGGTGTACAAGATTGCGCCGCATAAGGTGCGCTATCACGGTGTCGACGGGTCGGTTCTCTTTACGGCGACGGTCGACTCGGGCGACGAGCGTGCGCAGGACGGCAAGTCCGGCTTCGTCTATACGGTTGATGTTCCCAAAATGGATGAGAACGGCCGCCCCGTCTATGACAACAGCGGGAATCCCATGATGGAGCAAAAGTCCGTGGCATACGACCCGGACGCCCATTCCAAGATCGTCGCGCTGCTCGATGAGCGTGCGGCCGCCAATGGCGATATGCGTGAGCTCTTCTTGGAGTGGCGATATGTGGGCGCCGATGGTGATACGAAGCCTTGGGATGTGTTTAAGGACGAGCCAATTAAGGGCGACATGGACCTGTATCCCGTTACATATCGCGTGGTTGCCAAAGATACGTCTGATCCCGCGAAGTCCGAAACCATGACCGCCCAGCTTAAGTGGCTGCTCGATCCCGCCGCCGCCAACACCGTCGATGACAGTGCCGACAAGGCGCCGTTTAAGGTCTGCTTTGCCAAGCCGTTTATGGGAACGCGGCTGACCGTTACGGTAATGCGGGCAAGCTACGGGCCTGGTACAGAGGGTGTTTCTGTGGCGGAAGAGCCCGTAAACGGCAAGTTTGTCTCGCTCTACAGCCTTGGTTCGGGTGACGGCTCGTTCGACCTGGCCAACCGTCTGGAGTCCAAGAAGACGGGCGAGGGCGATCAGGGCCCCGGCAAAGCCGTGTTCAACTTTGCCCAGACTCATGCGCTGACGATCGTTAAAAAGACGACCGATGCCAGCGCTATGGGGCAAACGTTCCGCTTTAAGGTAACGCGAAAGATGTCGCAGGATTCTCCTGCCGAGACGCGCATGGTCGAGGTGAAAGTTAGCGAGCAGCGCGACGAAAACGGTGAAACTTGCTATGTCGGCAGCGTGCAGTTCGCCGCTCCGGCTGGCATCTATACCGTCGAGGAAGATACGGCTTGGGCATGGCGCTACCAGGGTGAGCTGAGCACGCCGGGCAAGGCGCCCGGTAAAACTGCCGAGCTGACGATTTCGTCTGCATCGAGCGCGAACGATGCCACGTTCACCTGCACGAACACGCGTGTGAACGACAAATGGATCGACGGCAGCGATCGTGCCCATAACGTTTGGAGCAACGGCAACGTAGCAAAGAAGGAGGATTAGCATGTCCAAGCGCAAGCGCATCATCGCCTTGCTGGTGGGGGTTATCCTCCTGGCCGGTACGGCAGGCACGTTGGCCTGGCTTTCGGTTACGGGCGTGCTGGTCAACCAGTTCGGCATCGGATCGGTGACGCCATCGGTTCAGGAAACGCTCAACGGCAAAGTGAAAAGCGATGTCAAGGCGAAGAACACGGGTACTGCGCCCGCCTATATTCGTGCTGCAGTGGATATCTACTGGCAGGACCAGGATGGCGCACGCCTGTGGGATGAGCCAGTTGCCGGCACCGACTACGTCATTGACTGGGGCAGTGTGTCCAAGGCATCTGCTTCCAACACCGCCTCGTCTTGGGTTGTCGCGTCCGACGGGTACTACTACTGGACGTCTCCCGTTGCTCCGATGGGCAAAACCGATGTGCTCATCAAGAGCGTGACTGAGCAGAAGGCAGATGGGAAGAACCTGGTCGTTGACATTTCGACCCAAGCAATTCAATCCACGCCCGACGATGCAGTTGCAGAGGCATGGGGCTGTACAGTCAAGGATGGCGTGCTGGTGCCGCCGCATGGAGGTGCGTAGGTATGGCTTCTCCGATTCGTAAAGACGTTGTGTGTTCCTTGCGCTGCGTGATGGCGGCAATCGTCTGCCTTATCGCGCTTGCCGTTCCTGCACGTGCGTTTGCTGACGTTCCCACGATTGCCTATGACGGAAATGCACGCCAGCTAACGGTATCGGGAGCGACGGACTCCTCGGGGGAGCCCGATCTGTTTCCAGCCTTTAAAGATCTAATGCCCGGCGATGTACGCGAGCAACAGATTGGGGTTCGTACCACGGGTGTAAAGTCCCAGGTACGTGTGTTTGTGCGGGCTGTTGTCGATCACGAGACGGCACATCTGCTATCGCCCATCACCTTAACGGCGACTGTGGGCGATGCCTCTGCAGGTTGGCTCCAGACAGGAACACCGGGCAGCGTGTTCGCCTATCCCACGCAAATCGCCACGTTTACGAGCGATGACAGCACGGTGCTTAATCTGCAGCTAAGCGTTCCGACGTCGGTGGGCAACGAGCTTGCCGACGCAAACAAGACCATTCGCTGGGAGATTACCGCCGAGGACGATGGCGAGAAGATTCCCGTGCAGTCTGCTGACAGCAAGAAGCCCGGCTTGCTTGGTCTGGCGGCAACGGGCGACAACACGCTCACGTTGCTTTTAGTTTTGCTAACTCTTGCCAGCATCGCTTTTATAGCCGCGCTACTTTTGTCCCGGAGGGATAAGTACTAGGTCCATCTTCTAAACGCAACGCCCTCCCGGGCGGCTGGCACGAAGTTCCCTGCTCTACAGTCCTGCGCAAGACGAAGGCCACATTAAGTGGCCTTCTTTGCGTGCGGAACTCGCGATGAACTTCGAGCCCGCCGCTCGGGAGGGTGTCTCTTTATTGATAGAAGGCCTAATAAGCTGATGATTTTATGCCTGGATGTATTCGGAGTGGGACGGGCTTTCCGGATGGGCGGTGTTTCGGAAAGTGTGTCCCAGAATCGGCGCTCAGAGTGGTCCCCACTTTCCGGTTGATGTCTTGTCCGGAAACTATGTCCCGGAATTAAGGCTTGGAATGGGATGCACTTTCCGGTTGAGAGCCTTAGCGGAAAGTGCGACCCGGAATTTACTCTTGAAGTGGGATGCGCTTTCCCAACAGGCCCTCAAGCGGAAACTGCGTCCCATTCCGAAGGCAGATTCCGGGACACACTTTCCGAATACAAAGAAGGCCACTTAATGTGGCCTTCGTCTTGCGCAGGACTGTCCGAGCAGGGAACCTTATATGCCTCCGCCCGGACAGACGTTTCAGTTATGAACTCGCAGCTAGCCGCTATTTGATCTTGGTCGTACCCGGTGCCAAGTTAGGGTCGGTTTCGTTGGCCTCGGTCTGGAAGTGCTCGGTGTAGACGTTCTTGCCGTCGCGGAACATTTCGTAATACTGCATCTTGGCGTAATCCTCGCGCGCCTTGGTGGCAGCAGCGGCGACGGCGTCATCACCGGTGACGTTGGAGGAGAGCGCCCAGCGCAGGCTGGCGTCCTCGTAGCCGACGGAGTTGATGGCGGGCAGCGACTCGCGCAATGTCATATGCGCCTTCTGGTAGTCGGTCAGCGGTGCGCCGATCAGCTGCATCAGCTGGGTGGACAGATAGTTGGTGGACAGGTCGTCGACCTCACTCGTCTGGTCGCAACCGGCAACGTCGTAGTTAGCCCAGATGATGTAGTCGGTCTGCCACAAGCGTTCCTGGTGGGTGGCGTCGTCCTCGCCGGTAAACCACTTATCGTTGAACTTGGACGGGAAGAACGGCTGATGGTCGCCCCAGAACACCACGACCACCTTACGGTCGAGCTTGCTCAGGGCGTTGAGGAAGTAGCGCAGCGCCTGATCGGACTGCTCGATGCACGAGACATACTCGTCGACATCGGACAGCGTGCCATCCTCGACGGTCTTGGCATCCAGGTCGGTCGTGTCGATGTTCAGGTGCATCTGCTTGTCGACCGGCAGCAGGCCCGTGTCGTAGCCCGAGTGGTTCTGCATGGTCACGTCGAAGATGAACTGCGGGTCGGCGTTCTGGTCGAGCAGCTCAAGAATCTTGTCGTATGTCGCCTGGTCGGTCACCATGCCGCGCAGGGTGTCGGCACCCTGGAAGTCGTTGATGGACAGGAACTGGTCAAAGCCAAAGTCCTTGTAGACGTTCTCGCGGTTCCAGTTGGTCGCGTGGTTGGGGTGCATGGCCGTGGTGGAATATCCGAGCGACTTGAACTGCTCTGCCAGGTTCCCGGTCGTTTCCATGTTGTAGATGGTGTAGGGGTACACGCCCGAGCCCAGGTTGGCCATGGAGTTGCCGGTCATAAACTCAAACTCGGTATTGGCGGTACCGCCGCCGTAGGCGCTCACGTAGAGCTTGCCACGGCTGAGGCAGTTGGACAGGCTCTTAAAGTACTGCGGGCCCTCGTAGCCGGCGCGCATGTTCTGGTAGATTGACAGATCCGAGAAGGTCTCGTTCATGATGGCGATGACCGTGGGCTTCTCGCTGTCGAACTGCTCCTTTGCGGCGGCGCGCTCGTCGCTCTTGGCCGCGTCGGACTTGTCGTAGGCCTTGGCGTACTTTTTGAGCGTGGCCTTGGCATCGTCGACGGAGTAGTCGGCGGGTTTGGGCGGCTTGATGGACTGCGCTGCGCTAATGAAAGCGGGCAGGTAGCCCTCGCGCCAGTAGCTCTCGAGCGGGCGCCAGGTGTAGACGGTGATGCCGAGGGTGTTGTAGTAGTCGATGAGCGTGACATGCGCGGTTACGCCGCCCAGGCACAGCACTGCCACGAGCAGGTTGGTGAGCAGCATGCGCTTGGCGTTGGCGGCACCCTTCTGACGGTGCGGTGCCACCAGGCCGGCGTACTCGCACAGCAGCATGGCGATGGCGGTAAAGCCCATGGACAGCACGCAGAACAGCGAGATCGAGAAGGTGTAGCCGTTGCCGGCGACCGCGGCGGCGGTGGAGATGGCCGAAAGGTCGCCCGGCTGGATGGGCATGGATTTAAACGTGATGACGAAAAACTCGGCAATGCCCAGGACAAAGAGGGCGAAGGCCAGGACCGCGGGAGCTGCGCCGTGGCGCTGGAATAGGAAGAACAAGCCGACCATGAGCACGGTGATAATGGCCCATTCGAGCAGAATGCACAGGGGGTAGATCCAGGTAAAGTCGTGGTTGGACGAGACCTCCATGCCCAGCAGCGCAAAGACGCCGGCGAGCAGTAGGCACAAGACGGCGGCGACGAGCGGTTTGCCCACAAAGGCGCCGCGCAGGCGGGCGAGCTTGCCGGTGAGGGCGGGGGCATCGGGCGCGGCAAACGCAAAGACGCGCGGGGCGATACGGTCGCGGGCGATGCTGGCCCAAGCGCAGCCGGTGAGGATGGCGTTGGTCAGGATGAGCATCACAAAGGCGAGCGGCTCGTTTTGGGCGACGAGGCCAATGGCGCCCCAGACGGTCAAAAAGAGCTGGAACAGGCCGAAGGCGACGCTCCATCCAAGAGCGCTTTTGGCAACGGTGCCCGACTGAGCGCGAATGGCCTTGGCCTCGCGCAAGACAAGGTAGACGGTCGCCGCAAGACCGACGAGCGAGATGGCGGCAGCGAACATGCTGAGACTCCTCACAAACTAAAACCTACGAAAGCGGGGGTTTACCCGATTGTTACCAAGATATGCGCTGCATTTGGTGACTGCGCACAACAACCAGCCATAATAACGCGCGTGCGTGGCGGTGTTGCGCAATGTAGCGGCGACCTGCGCGATAATGGACGGGAATTACACGGAAACGTAAAGGCTTCTTAAAGAAATGGCGAGGGTAGGGCGATGAGCGAGCAGGTTTGCAAGGCGGACATGGGCAGCGACGGAGCTGCGGTCGTGGATACATACGGCTATCCGGTCGAGACTACGGGCAACGCGGTGCTGGACATCTTGGAGCATCGCTCGTCTACGCGTGCCTTCGCGCGTGATGACGATGACCGTC
Source organism: Collinsella sp. AF39-11AT (assembly GCF_003474585.1). Lineage (NCBI taxonomy): Bacteria > Bacillati > Actinomycetota > Coriobacteriia > Coriobacteriales > Coriobacteriaceae > Collinsella > Collinsella sp. AF39-11AT. Next base: position 17,769 of record NZ_QROG01000020.1, read on the forward strand.
CCGTGGCGGTGACCGACGAACAGCGGGCGGCGATTCTGCATGCGGCGAGCCGTGCGCCGTCGGCAGGCGCCATGATGATGTATTCCATCGTGAGCATTCGTGAGCAGGCCACATTGGACCGCCTGGCCGACCTGTGCGATCATCAGCCCATGATCGCCAAGGCGCCCTGGGCACTCATATTTGTAGTCGACTATGCCAAGTGGATCGATCTGTTTGAGCATGTGGGTTGCTTTGAGCCCGAGTTTGTCGAGCGCACGGGCAAGTCGCCCCGTCGTGCGCCGGGCCTGGGCGACTTTGCCATCGCGGCACAGGATGCCATGATCGCCGCTCAAAACGCCGTGGTTGCCGCCGAGGCCCTGGGGCTGGGGAGCTGCTATATCGGCGATGTCGTCGAGAACGCCGAGGAAGTCGCCGCGCTGCTGGACTTGCCTCCCTATACCATGCCGCTGTCGATGCTCATCATCGGCACGCCCCGCAAGGAGCGCCCGGCGATCGCGCATCCCGTGGTGAACCTGGTGCATGAGGAGCGTTATTGTCGCGCCGACGCCGCGACCTTGGATGCGCAGGTGGCCGAGATGGACGCGATGTTTCGCCCGCACGCCCGCGAGGTGGGCGAGCGCGTCGTCGATATCTACACCCGTAAGCACACGAGTCCCTTTATGGCCGAGATGAGCCGCTCCATGGAGTGGTGGTTCAAGAACTGGCTCGGAAAATGACGAATGTGACAAAGGGACTGTCCCTTTGTCACATTCCATATCGCCGCGGTGGCCTAAAGGCCGCATAAATGTTTATTTAGCTGGGAAAACAGTACCATTCAAACATGGGCTGATTACCTATAATCCCGTCGAACGTTAAAATTGGGAGGAAACTGGCTTATGGAACAAAAGGCAAAGGAAGTAGCCTCGCACGCTGCGATTCCTGTGAGCATCTCGGCGATGCTCGTCACGCTGGGCGTGGTGTACGGCGATATCGGCACCAGCCCCATGTATGTAACCAAGGCGCTCGTTGCCGGCAACGGCGGCATCGGAAGCGTCACGCAGGAGTTCGTGCTCGGCGCGCTCTCCCTTGTCGTGTGGACGGTCACGCTGCTGACGACCGTCAAGTACGTGCTGATCTCGCTGCGCGCCGACAACCACGGCGAGGGCGGCATCTTTGCCCTGTACAGCCTGGTCAAGCGCTGCGGCAAGTGGCTTATCATCCCCGCCATGCTGGGCGGCGCGGCACTGCTCGCCGACGGTATCCTGACGCCGGCCGTTACCGTGACCACGGCCATCGAGGGCCTGCGCACCATTCCGGCGGTCCACGCCGTGCTCGGTGACGACCAGGGCCGCGTTGTCGCCATCACGCTCGCCATCATCATCGCGCTCTTCTTGGTGCAGCGCATCGGCACGGCCAAGATTGGCCACGCCTTTGGCCCCATCATGACGCTGTGGTTTTTGTTCCTGGGCGGTACGGGTCTGTTCTTTGTCTTCCAGTATCCCGCGGTGCTTTTGTGCCTCAACCCGCTGCGTGGCATCGGCTTTTTGCTGAGCCCCAACAACCATGCGGGCATCATGATCTTGGGCAGCTGCTTCCTGGCCACCACCGGTGCCGAGGCGCTCTATTCCGACATGGGCCATGTGGGCCGCGGCAACATCTACGCCACCTGGCCGTTTGTTAAGTGCTGCCTGCTGCTGTCCTACATGGGCCAGGGCGCGTGGCTTATCAACAACGCCGGCAACCCGGAGCTCATGGGCATCGCCGACCTCAACCCCTTCTACCAGATGCTCACCCCGGGCCTGCGTCCCTTTGCCGTCGGCCTTTCCACCGTCGCGGCCATCATCGCTTCGCAGGCGCTCATCACCGGCGCATTCTCGCTGGTGTCCGAGGCCAGCCGCCTGGACCTCATGCCGCATATGCAGGTCTTCTATCCTGCCGAGACCAAGGGCCAGCTCTACATCCCCATGGTCAACAACGTCATGCTTGTCGGCTGCGTCATCGTGGTGCTGCTGTTCCAGAACTCGGCGCATATGGAAGCCGCCTACGGCCTTGCCATTACGCTGACTATGATGTGCACCACGCTGCTGCTCTTCTTCTACCTGCATGAGGAGCGCAAGCTCAAGGTTGCTCCGTGGATCTTCGCGGCCTTCTTCCTTTTGCTCGAAGGCTTCTTCTTCGTGAGCTCACTCACCAAGTTCTTCCACGGTGGCTATTTCACCATCCTCATGGCCGCGCTCATCATGGGCATCATGGTGTGCTGGTACAACGGTACGGCTGTTGAGCAGCGCCAGTTTACGCTGCTGCCGCTGCGCAGCTACCTGCCGCAGCTCAAGCGCCTGCGCGACGACGATCGCTACGAGCTTATGAGTGACAACATCGTGTACCTGACCAAGGACACCAATACCGACTACATCGACCGCGATATCGTCTACTCGATCTTGGACAAGCACCCCAAGCGCGCTCGCGCCTGGTGGTTCGTGAATGTCGAGACCATGGAGGAGCCGCATACCTTTGCCTACTCGGTCGAGACGTTCGGCACCGACTACGTGTTCCGCGTGCATCTGTATCTGGGCTACAAGATCAACCAGCGCGTCAATGCCTATCTGCGTCAGGTTGTTCAGGATCTGGCTGCCAGCGGCGAGCTGCCGGCACAGACGCATGACTACTCGGTCTACAAGGATCCGGGCAACATCGGCACGTTTAAGTTCGTCATGATCCGCAAGCTGCTGGCGCCCGAAAGCGACGTGGAGCCCAGCGAGCGTACGGCCATCACGCTCAAGTACATCATCCGCCGCGCTGCCGGCACTCCCGCGCGCTGGTACGGCCTGGAGAACTCCAACGTGAGCTTTGAGTACGTGCCGCTGTTCACCAAGTTTAAGGCCGTGAGCAAGATGCAGCGCCTGGCTCCCGACGAGCGCCCGTAGTCGACGTCTGCTGTTTGTCTAGCGACTGCGGGCTGCAAAGGCTATACACTTGAAACCACCACAAGGAGGCCACCACCACAAAGGTGCCTGTCCCCTTTGTGGTGGTTTTTGTTTTTGAGAGAGGGGCGGTGCGCTGATGGACGTCCATACGGACGGCGATATTGCCGAGAACTTTTGGTGGCGGCGCACGACGCTGACGCGTCGCAGCCCTCTGTATGACGCCTGCGTATCAGCGGGGCTGCTGGTCGCGGCGACGATTGTGGGCGCGCTGCTCGACCGTCCGGGTCTCGCGCCGAGCATCATGATCGTCTATGTGTTTGCCGTGCAGCTGTGCGCATTCTTTACCTGGAGCCGCCTGTATTGCCTGCTGAGCTCGGCTGCCGCCGTGGCGCTCTACAACTATTTGTTTGTCGACCCGCGCTACTCGCTGTCGCTCATCGACCGCGTCTATCCCGGCATGTTCTTTATCATGTTTGTGGTCTCGCTCGTGTCGAGCTCGATTGCGCTGGCCCTGCGCCGCGCCTTGGCGCAGGCTGCCGCCAGCGACCGTCGCACGCAGATGGTGCTCGAGACCAACCGCATGCTGCAGCGGTGCGGCGATCAGCAACAGATTGTGCATGCTATGGCAACGCAACTGGCGCGTCTTTCGGACTGTCCGGTCGTGTGGTATAGCGCCGATGTCGACGACGATGACCTGCTGCCGCGCACGATGTACACGGCCGTGGGCGATGCCGCGCCGGTGCACGAGCTGGCGCCGCAGATGCCGCCACGGCTCTCGGCATCCGCCTATGTGGGAACGCCGCTCGATGCCACCTATGGCGGCTCGGCGTTCTTTGGCATATACCTGACCGTGCACTCGGGCGACACCATGGTGCGCGCGGGTGATCCCGCCTCGGTGGTGGGGGTGCTCGCCATTGTCGCCGAGCCCGATGCGCTGACGTCCGAGGAGCGGACGCTTGCCGATGCCATCGTGAGCGAAGGCGAGCTGGCTCTCGATCGCGCCCGCGCCATGGAGGCCCGCGAGGAGGCGGCGGTGCTCGCTAAAAACGAGCAGCTGCGTGCCAACTTGCTGCGCTCCATCTCGCACGATCTGCGCACGCCGCTTACCAGTATCTCGGGCAATGCCGACGTGTTGCTCGACCAGGGCTCGACTGGCACGGCCGTGCTCGACGACCAGACGCGCCGCGGCCTGCTCCTATCCATTCGCTCGGACGCGCAATGGCTCAACGCCACCGTCGAGAACCTGCTCGCCATTACCAAGCTCGAGGGCGGCGGCATGCATCTGTCGACCACGCTCGAGCTCATGGACGATATCGTCGAGGAGGCGCTGCGCCACGTAAACCCGGCCGTACGTGAGCACGACCTTAAGGTAGTGGCGTGCGATGAGCCGGCGCTCGTCAACGTCGACGCGCGCCTGATGGTGCAGCTGGTGGTCAATCTGGTGAACAACGCCATTACCTATACGCCCGCAGGCTCGCATATCGTGATCTCGATTGGCGTCCATGATGGATGCGTGGCGTGCTCGGTTGCCGATGACGGCCCGGGCATTGCGCCCGAGGACCGCGAGCGAATCTTTGAGTCGTTCTATATCGCCAACCATGGCCTAGCCGATAGCTGCCGCAGTGTGGGTCTGGGGCTTTCGCTCTGCCGCTCCATTGCGCTGGCGCATGGCGGTAGCATAGGGGTTGCCGCGGCGGACCCGCACGGCTCTGTCTTTACGATTGAGCTTCCTGCCGCCGATGTTTCGTTTGATAAGGAGTAACACTGTGCCGAACTCTGCTGTGAAACCGCTTATCTTGGTCGTTGAGGACGATCCCGCCGTCCGCAACCTTATCGTTGCCGCGCTCGAGGCGCACGGTTTGCGCCATATGGCTGTGGAGACCGCCCACGCCGCCATCGCCGCCGCTTCGTCGCAGGCGCCGAGCATTGTGCTGCTCGATCTGGGCCTGCCCGATATGGACGGCGTCAAGGTGGTGGAGTCGGTGCGCGCGTGGTCGGGCATGCCGATCATCGTGGTCTCGGCACGCAGCGAGGACGCGGACAAGATCCGAGCGCTCGATGCCGGCGCCGATGACTACCTGACTAAGCCGTTTTCGGTCGAGGAGCTGCTCGCGCGCATTCGCACCACGCTCAGGCGCCTTTCGTATGCGCAGGCGGGCGGTGTTGTCTCCGAGGGCTCGTTCGATACCGGCGAGTTGCATATCGATTTTGATGCCGGCATCGCCACGATGGATGGCGAGGAACTGCATCTGACGCCGATCGAGTACAAGCTCTTGTGCCTGCTGGCACACAACGCCGACAAGGTGCTGACGCACCAATTTATCCTGCACGAGATCTGGGGCACGGCGACCAAGAGCGACCTGGCGAGCCTGCGCGTCTTTATGGGTACGCTGCGCAAAAAGATCGAGTCCGATCCCGCGCACCCGCACTATATCCAAACGCACGTGGGCATCGGCTACCGCCTGGTCATCCAAGGCTAGATCGCCAACCATCATCCCAATATGAGTTGCGGTGAAATAGTTCCTGTTTGGGCCTTTACCAGGCATTTTTAGGGACTATTCCACCGCAACTTTGTTTATTTGCCCTTGGGCTTGCTGGCGTAGAACTTCTTCTTTTTGGGCTTGCCTGAGCAGGCGGGCTTGTCGTCGCCGTGCGGTCCTCGGACGCCGGCCTGCGCGTGCGCGGGCGATGCTGCGCGAGGCTTGCGGGCTCCGGGGTTGCGCAGTTCCTCGACGCGCTCAGCAATTTCCTCGGCGCTAAAGCCGACCTCGGCCATGGCGTCCTCGATGGGCAGGCGGCGCACGATGTAGCAGTGGTGCACCTTCTGGTTGCGCGCGAAATCCTCGGGGATGGTCTGCTCCGTAATGTCCTCCAGCACCACGCCTGCGCGCGCGAGCTTGCGCGTCTCGGGGCGGAAACCGCGCAGGTTGCAGCTAAAGATGGCATGGCCGCCCTGCGCGAGCAGGCGCGATACGCCGGCCAAAAGCTCAACATGGTCGCGCTGAACATCCCAGGTGCGACGGCCCATCTTGGACGAGTTCGAGAACGTGGGCGGGTCGACAAAGATCAGGTCCCAGCGGTTGCGCGTCTGGCGCTGGTCGCGAATCCAGGCGAGCACGTCGTCGCGCACAAAATGATGCTGAGGCCCCACAAAGCCGTTCTGGCGCATGTTGCGCTCGGCCCAGTCCAGATAGGTGTTGGAGAGGTCGACCGTCACGGTCTCCTCGACGCCGCTGTCTGCCGCATAGCAGGTGGCAGTGCCGGTGTAGGCAAACAGGTTGAGGAAGCGGCGCGCCTGCTTGGCGTGCTCGCGCACCAGATTGCGCGTGACGCGGTGGTCCAAGAAGATGCCCACGTCCAGGTAGTCGTCAAAGTTGACGGCAAAGGTGAGGCCGCCTTCCTCGATGAGCGGTAGGCGACGGCGCGCAATGTTGGCGCGCTCGCCCGAGCCGCCCTTGCCGGCGCCCTGCTTACCGTACTGCGAGCCGCCGCGCGAACGCATGCGGGCCTTGGCGTGCACGTGCTCGGCGGGAACATCTAGGATGCGCGGCGCGATGGCCAGAATGTCGAGCATGCGGGCCTGGGCCAGTGCGGGGTCGATGGTCTTGGGCGCGGCGTATTCGGCGATGACGAGCCAGCGGCCCGGCGTCTGCGGGCAACCCTCGTACAGATCGATGGCGGCGGAGTAGTCGGGCAGGTCGGCATCGTAGACGCGGTAGCAGCTCACGCCCTCGCGCTTGGCCCACTTGCGGCGCAGGCGAGCGTTCTTGCGCAGGCGGTTGGCGAACTGCTCGGATTCGGGGATGAGCACGGGCAGCGGCTTGCCGTCGCCCAGGTCGAGCGTGGCGGCAGGTTCGGGCATGGGGGTGCTGGCGGCTTCGTCGCTGATGACGTCGTTGGCATCCGCAACCTCGGCCTCGGCATCCGCGCTGGTCGCAGCCTCAAACGCTGCGGCGGCGTGGTCGAGCGAGGGCCAAACCTCGATAGTCGCCTCTTCGTTGTTGGGCATGACGGCAATGGAGCGCGCGGGCTCGGCATGGAGCGCGCGGGCCAGCAGGCCGTCGCGGGTGAGCGCGGCGACCGGTGCCGAAGCAAGCTCGGGCGCGCGGCGCAGCTCGCCGACCAGCGTCATGGCGTCATGCATAAGCGACAGCGGTGTCTCGGTCGTATCCGCGACGAGGGCGGCGCCGGCGACAGCGCCCGCATGGTCCAGCACGGTGGCGGGCTTGGCGGCGCAAAAATCGACAAAGCGCTTGTAACCGGCGCACTTGGCCATGCGCTCGGCGGTCTTGCGGGCGGCAGGGTCAATGTCCACGGCGACGATGCGTGCCTGGCGCTCGCGCGCTGCCGCCTCGCGCTCTCGTGCCTCGGCAAGCAACTGCTCCCATAGGGCGGCATCGTGCAGCTGCCAGCCCTCAAAGCCCCAGCGCTCGCGTGCGGCGCCCGGGGCGCGGTCGGTCAGGATGTTCACGGCCTCCAGCAGCAGGCCGCCGCCGGCGCACGAGGCGTCGATCAGCGTAGGTAGGGCCTCGTTTTCGTAGTCGTCGGCCGTCAGCTCGCGCTCGCACAGCGCGGTCCAGCCGACCTGCGCCAACACCAGGGCGGCGTAGTCGGGGCGTAGCACGTGCGCGCCCTCGCCGGCGCGAGTCGCGGCGGGCGGCAGGCGCTTGAACAGCGGGTCGCCCGAAAGGTCCAGGCTTATGCTCGCACGGCGCTGGCGTAGCGAAAGCAGCAGGTGGACATCGGGGTCGGCAGCATCGACATCGGCGCGACGGCCTGTGGTCTCGGCCAGGCGATCGCACAATGCGTCCTTGGCGCGCAGGGCAGAGAAGCGCGTGTTGCGCAGCTGCTCGGTCACACCACGGGCAGTGATGGCAATGGTGGCGCCGCAGCGGACGATGTTTTCCCAGGCAATGTCGTAAACGGCATCGTACAGTTCATCGGCATTCTGCGCCTCAAAGCGCCTGAGCACCACGAACACGCGGCTCGCCAGGCGCGACCACAGACAGGCGCGGTAACCTTCTTCGAGCTCGCCCTCAAATGTAGCGCGGCCCTTCAGCCGGCGAACATGCGAAAGTCCGAGGCGTTTAAGCTCATCGGCGAGTGCGGACTCAAAGCCCTCGGGGCAGCTTGCGTAAAATTCCATGGGTGACCTCTCTGGTTGCGTCGCTCCATTATATGATGGATGCTTCGTTTGCCCTTATCCTCGAAAGGAACCCATATGATTGATGCGTGTCCCGAACCCGCTGTGCTCTTTTTTGACGTGGACGGCACGCTGACGTCGTTCGATCCCGACGATATGACCGATAAGGACTTTACGGCGGTGCGTCCCTCGCGGGCGGTTATCGAGGCATTTCACCGTTTGCGCGATGCGGGGCACAAGGCATTTATCTGCACGGGTCGCCCCTTGTGGCTGATTGCCGATGGCCTGCGCGCGCTGAACCCGGCGGGTATCGTTGCCATGGCGGGGGCCACGCTAGAGGTCGAGGGCCGCGTGGCACACGAGGACTGCATTGACGAGGACATTGTTGAGGAGCTCGCGCGTCGCATTACTGTGGCGGGCGGCGAGGCGTTGTTCGAGACGAACAGTGCCACCTATTCACTTGAGCCAGTTGGTGTCGAACAGTCATTTCTGCTAGGCGCCGGCGTGGTGCATGGCGTTGATCAGATGCGCGTCGATGGCCGCTTGCGCGTAGGCAAGGTGTGCATTAACGCGTGCGACCTGGCTCGCGTAGCCAACGATGACGGCTTTATCGAGCGCGAGTTTGAGCTGTGCAACACCGGTGGTCAGAATCGCGAGCTGAGCCCCAAGGGCATCGACAAGGGCGTGGGCGTGGCGCGGGCGCTGGAGTATCTGGGTCGCGCGGGAAATGCGCGCACCTTTGGCTTTGGCGATTCGGGCAACGACCTGGGTATGCTCGCTGCGGTCGAGACAGCTGTCGCCATGGGCAACGCCATGCCCGAAGTCAAGGCGCTCGCCGACTACGTGACCGACGATGTCGCACACGACGGTACCGTCACAGCGATGCAGCATTTTGGGTTGATTTAATAAATGGCCGGGTCGCCCGCAGTGGGGGCGACCCGGCCATTTGAGCTATTTTGCAATATAGAGCTTGGGATGACTGCGACTGCTCTCGATCGCCGCCGTCATGATGCCCTCGTCGTCTCCATCAACGATGATGCCGTCGAGGTCATCGATCTGCGCGGACTGATAAAAACTGGTTTTGTTGAACTTTCCCTGGTCAACCATCATGTAGCCCTGGTTTGAGTTGGTAAGGTACATATGCTTGATCATGGCCGAGAAGTCGTGCTCGACGGTAAAGCCGTGGTCGGGGTGGAATCCGTCGGCACTGACAAACGCCTTGTCGGCATGTAGTTTGCTCATGCAGTCGAGCGTCAGTGCGCCCGCGAGATAGAGGTGCCCCTTGCGCACGGAGCCGCCCAGCAGCACTACCGAAGCATTGGGGAGATTGAAGCTGGCGTAGTTCGCGATTGCAAGATCGCCGGTGATAATGGTGATCTCACGCTTGTCCATGAGGGCCTTAGCGAAGTAAAAGCCTGTGGTGCCGATATCAATTACCAGAACATCGCCATCATCAACAAGAGTTGCTGCGGTTGCGGCGATGGCCTCCTTGGCCTCGACTTGGACATTGATGCGCTCCTCGGGATACGAGATTGCGTTGGAGCGAGAAAGCGATACCGCTCCGCCGCGTACGCGACGCAGCTTGCCTTCGGATTCCAGCGAGATGAGGTCGTGCCGTGCGGTGACTTCCGAAACCGAAAAACGGCGAACGATGTCGGATACCGAGATATTTGGCTTTTCGGCCAGCCAATTCATGATAAATCGCTGACGCTCGGCCGGTGAAAGGTCTGAAGTAGATGCCATATGCCGCTCCTTTTGAACAAAAGGTAAAAGATGCGCCTTTCGTAATCGAAATATAACGTATCGATATGAAAAGAACAAGGCAAATTCGAATGAATCAAAAGAACGGAATGGCATGTCACAAATGCATGCGTAGCAGATAGTTCGCACGTAAACGGGCTATAAAGAGTCTCATTCTGAAGGTGCCGCCCAAAAGAAGTACGTTCACGCCCGATATTCGACCGTTCACGGAAAGTTGACAATTGAGCTTTCGATAGCTTTTGAAATAGTTTATAAAAGAAAACCGAAAAGCTTTTGAAACAAAGAAGAAGGCTTTCGATAGCAATAGTGTTAGATGAGAAAGGACCGAACATGGCGATCAAGGTGTTTGCCGACGGCGCTGACCTCGAGGGCATGCTTGACATGCATGACAATGGCAACGTTCAGGGCTTCACGACCAATCCTTCCCTTATGAAGGCCGGCGGCGTGACCGACTACCGCGCTTTTGCCAAGACGGTTCTTGAGCACATTACTGATGTGTCGGTCTCTTTTGAGGTATTCGCCGACGACGAGGCAGGTATGGAAGCCGAGGCTCGCGAGATCGCAACCTGGGCAGACAACGTCTACGTTAAGATCCCGGCGCTCAACACCAAGGGTGAGTCCACTGCCGCGCTGGTCAAGCGCCTTTCTGCCGACGGCATCAAGGTGAATGTCACCACGATCTTCACGCCCGAACAGGTCGACGAGTTTGTCGATGCCGTCTCTGCTGAGACCCCCTCTATTCTGTCCATCTTCGCCGGTCGCATTGCCGATACCGGCGTCGATCCGCTGCCCCTCATGGCGGAGTCCGTAAAGAAGGCTGCCGTTAAGCCTGCTGCCGAGGTTCTCTGGGCGTCTACGCGCGAGGTCCTCAATATCTTCCAGGCGGAGTCCGTTGGATGCCAGATCATTACGGTCCCCAATGCCCTTCTTGCCAAGCGCAAGAATTTCGGGAAAGATTTGCTTGAGTACTCGCTTGATACGGTCAAGGGTTTTGCCCGCGACATTCAGGCGCTTGGTTTTCATATCCTGCCCGAGGAGTAGGGGACGAGCATGCTGACCGATCTTCTTAAGCCCGAGCTTGTTGCCTGCCACGTCGAGGCCTCCGACTGGGAGGAAGCGATCAGGGCATGCGGTAAGTTGCTCGTAGACGCTGGCAAATGCGATCAGAGCTATGTTGACGCCATGATTTCATCGGTTCACAAATTCGGCCCCTATATGGTCTTGGAAGAGGGCATCGCCATGCCCCACGCTCAGGCAGATGGCAATGTGAGCGAAGCGGGAATCTGTATCGTCACGCTTGACCCAGCCGTTGCGTTTGGACACGAGGATTTCGATCCGGTTCACGTGCTCGTGGGTATTTGCGCACCCGACCCCAAGGCTCATCTTGGCTGCTTGGCGGAGCTTTCGCAGATGTTCGAGGACGAGGACTGCGTTGCCAAGCTCAGCGCATGCGATACGCCCGAGCAGGTTTTGGAGACCATGCGTTCATTCTTTTAGGCCTTAATGGCACGGCGATGCGTCGCCGCTTTTGGATAGACGGAAAACCGTCACGTGTAGGAGAGGAAGGTTGCCATGCATATCATCACCGTATGCGGAAACGGCATCGGGTCCAGCCTGATGCTCGCTGGCAAAGTCGAGGAGCTTTGCGAGGAGGAGGGCATCAAGGCCGACGTTGAGTCTATGGACCTGAACGGTGCTTCTTCCGCAAATCCGGATCTGTTCATCACCGTTAAGGAACTCGCCCCCGAGCTCCACGGCAACGTTGTGATCGTTCGCAGCTATGTGAACAAGAAGAAGATCCGCGAAGACGCCCTCGAGGCAATCAAGGCGGCCGCCGCTAACGCCTAAAGCGGCACAAAAAAGGGCGGTTCCCTGTGGAAGAGGGAAACGCGCCCACGTTAGAGAGAAAGGAAGCGCAGATGCAAGCCATCCTTCCCATACTTGAGTTTATCCAATCGATTCTGACCAAGCCAGCGTGGATTATGGGTCTATTTGCCTTTGTGGGCCTTGTCGCGCTTAAGCGTCCTGCCCACAAGGTGATGACGGGCACCCTGAAGCCCATTCTTGGTTACATCATGCTGTCTGCCGGCGCCGCTGTTGTTCAGGAGAACCTTGCTCCGCTGGGTACCTTCATCGAGACCGGTTTCCACATCACCGGCGTCGTGCCCAACAACGAGGTCGTCGTTTCGATGGCTCAGAGCGTCCTCGGCGTTCAGACCATGATGATCCTGATTCTCGGCTATGTCGTGAACATTATCATTGCCCGCTTTACCAAGTTTAAGTACATCTTCCTGACGGGCCATCACAGCATGTTTATGGCCTGCCTGCTGTCTGCCGTTCTGCAGGCATCTGGCTTCCAGGATGTCCAGCTTGTCATCGTGGGCGGCATGTTCCTGGGCCTCGTGAGCGCTATGCTTCCCGCCGTTGGTCAGCGTTTCACCGAGAAGGTTACCGATGGCGATGAAATCGCCATGGGCCACTTCGGTTCACTCGCCTATTACATCTCCGCTGCAGTCGGTACGCTTTTTGCTAAGGACGCCGAGGAGAACAGCACCGAGAAGATCGAGGTTCCCGAGAAGTTCGCCTTCCTGCGCGACACTACCATCTCCACGGCTCTTACCATGGCCTTCTTCTACCTGGTTACCGCTTTCGCCGCTTACATTGCAGATCCTGCGGTCGTTACCAAGACCGCTGGTGGCGACAACGTGATTGTCTATGCCCTGACCTGCGCTCTGTCTTTCGCCGTTGGTGTCACCATCGTCTATAACGGCGTTCGTATGATCCTTGCCGACCTGGTCCCGGCTTTCCAGGGCATCTCCAACAAGCTGATCCCCGGTGCCATCCCCGCCGTCGACTGCGCCGTCTTCTTCCCCTATGCTCCCACCGCCGTCATCCTCGGCTTTGTCGCTTCCTTTATCGGTGGCGTGGTCGGTATGTTCATCGTGGGCGCTACCCTGGGCATCTTCATCATCCCGGGCATGGTTCCCCACTTCTTCTGCGGTGCTACCGCGGGCATCTACGGCAATGCTACCGGCGGTCGCAAGGGCGCAGCTCTTGGCGCTTTCGTCAACGGCCTGCTCATCACCTTTGCCCCGGCCCTGCTCCTGCCCGTTCTTGACGTCTTTGGCTTCAAGAACACTACGTTCGGCGACTTCGATTTCTCCGTCATTGGTATTACGCTTGGCCGCGCTGCCGAGGCCTTCGGTACCACCGGTGTCTACGCGATTCTCGCTGTCCTTCTGGTCGTTGCCTTCGTCCCCAACTTCATCCACACCAAGGGTGCTGTGATCAATCACGTTGAGGAAGAGTAATCCAGGCATACGTTAAGCCCTAATCGGGCGGAGCTCCGATAACCGGCTCCTACACGGAAGCGGTGACGTCTCAATCGAGGCGTCACCGCTTTTTGCTTTGGAGCGATTGTGAATATGAGCCGGCGAGGCGCTGCTTCTGTTCCGTGAACGGAATCAAACGCAATGATCGGCAAAAACGTTTTGCCGCTGGGGCGTCGATATAAAAATGGTAAATCTGCAAAACCGTTCGCCGAGAAGATAAAAAACCGCAGTTCACGCCTTGATAAACGTAGATAAAGTGTTTAGCAGTTTATCGGCCGTATGCTAACGAAAGGAATCAGGCAGATGGCAATCAAGGTGTTCGCTGACGGTGCAAACCTCGAGGGCATGCTCGACATGTACGAGAGCGGCAACGTTCAGGGTTTCACGACCAACCCGTCCCTTATGAAGAAGGGCGGCGTGACGGATTACCGCGCGTTTGCCAAGGAGGTCCTGGCCCACATCACCGATGTGTCCGTGTCGTTTGAGGTCTTTGCCGACGACGTCGAGACCATGGAGGTCGAGGCCCGCGAGATTGCTGCCTGGGCCGAGAACGTCTACGTCAAGATTCCGTGCGTGACCACCAAGGGCGAGTCCACCGCCGAGCTGGTGCACAAGCTTTCGGCCGACGGCATCAAGGTCAACGTCACCACCATCTTTACGCCTACGCAGGTCGACGAGATGGTCGAGGCCGTTGACGCCGAGACGCCGTCCATCATCTCGCTCTTTGCCGGTCGCATCGCCGACACCGGCGTCGATCCCATTCCGTTTGTGACGGAGTCGGTCAAGACGGCCGCCGCCAAGCCCAACTGCGAGGTCCTGTGGGCATCCACGCGCGAGCTCATCAACATCTACCAGGCCGAGGCCTGCGGTTGTCAGATCATCACGGTGCCCAACAGTATCCTGGCCAAGCGCAAGAACATCGGGCGCGACCCGTATGAGGTTTCGCTCGATACCGTGCGCGGCTTTGCCAAGGATATCGCCGCTTTGGGCTTCCATATCCTGCCGTAACGCGAACACTGGCTGCGCCGCGGGTTGTTCGCCCCGGCCTTTCCTTTCCCTATCGCTCACGCGCTTCGCGAGGGTCGCGCTAGGTAAAGGAAAGGCCGGGGCTGCCGACACGAGCTTGCCGGCAAGTTAGCACTCGGCTTCCATATCCTGCCGTAGGCAAAGGTACCCCCGCCTGCGACGTGCAAAATTGAGAGTATTCAGCAAGGTAAAGGCTTTTACCAGCTGGTTGAAGCACGGAACAGCCCCCGTTTTGGCTCTGACGACGCTAAAACGGGGGCTGTTTGTGACTTTATTGCCTCTGAGGAGCGTTCGGAGCGGCGGAAATTGCAGAATACTCGCGATTTTGCACGCTGCTACAGGGGGTACCCTTGCTTTGGCGGTTTATTTCCCCTGCACCATGGTGAGCGAGATCTTCTTGCGGTCGCGATCGACCTTTTCGACCCACACCTTGACCGTGTCGCCGACGCGCACCACGTCGCTTGGGTGCTTGACGAAGCGGTTGGCCAGTTTGGAGATGTGCACGAGGCCGTCCTGGTGCACGCCCACGTCGACGAAGGCGCCAAAGTCGACGACGTTGCGCACCGTGCCCTTGAGCTCCATGCCGGGTTCCAGGTCGTCGATGGAAAGTGCCGAGCGGCTAAAGACCACCTCGGGCGCGTCGTCTCGCGGGTCGCGGCCGGGCTTCTTGAGCTCGTTGACAATGTCGATGAGCGTGAGGGTACCGCAGTCCAGGTCGCTTGCCAGCGTCGAGATGCTGCCCAGGCGGCGCTCGATGTCGGGCACGCCGCCGCGGCTGAGCTCGCTTGCCGCAACGCCGGCGCGCTCCAGGACGGCCGTGGCCACCTCGTAGCTTTCGGGGTGGACGCTTGTCGCGTCGAGCGGGTTCTTGCCGCCGCTGATGCGCAGGAAACCTGCGGCGTTGAGGTACGCCTTGGGTCCCAGCTTGGGGACCTTCTTGAGCTGGCGGCGATCGGTAAAGGCGCCGTTTTCCTCGCGGAAAGCCACGATGTTTTTGGCCACGCTCGGCGTGATGCCCGATACGTATCCCAGCAGGCTCGCGCTCGCGGTGTTCACGTCGACGCCCACGCGGTTAACGACGTCCTCCACCACGTGGCCCAGGGTGCGCGAGAGTTCGGCCTGGTCAAGGTCGTGCTGGTATTGACCCACGCCGATGGACTGGGGCGGAATCTTGACGAGCTCTGCCAGCGGGTCTTGCAGGCGGCGGCCCAGGCTCATGGCGCCACGTACGGTGACGTCCAGGTCGGGATATTCCTGGCTGGCGAGCTCGGAGGCGGAGTACACCGATGCGCCGGCCTCGTTGACGATGGTGTAGCGAAGGCTGGGCGCCTGCTCGGCAATGAACTCCGAGACGACTTCCTCGGTCTCGCGGCTGGCGGTGCCGTTGCCGATGACGATGGTGTTGACGCCGTCCTTCTTGACGAGGCGGGCGAGCTCGCGCTTGGTGCCGGCGACGTCGTGGCGCGGCTTGGTGGGGTAGACCACGCCGTGGTCGAGCAGCTTGCCGGTCTCGTCCATGACGGCGACCTTGCAGCCAGTGCGGTAGCCCGGATCGAGCGCGAGCACGCGGGCGCCGCGCACGGGGCGTGCCGAGAGCAGGCCCTCAAGATTCTTGGCAAAGACGTTGATGGCCTCGGTCTGCGCGCGGACGGTGAGCTTGGCGCGGGCCTCGCGCTCCAGCGAGGGGGCCATGAGGCGCTTGTAACCATCGGCGATGGCGGCATCGAAGATGGGAGCAAACACGCCCTGGCGTCGGGGCCAACGGCTGCCGAGGCGCGCCGTGGCGGCAGCGCCGTCGACGTTCACGCGCACGCGGAGCTTACCCTCGCGCTCACCGCGGTCGATAGCCAGCACGCGGTGGTTAGGGATGCGGCGCAGCGGCTCGTCAAAGTTGTAGTAAGGCTCGTAGGGAGTCTTCTCCGCGGGGTCGGTGGCCTCGACGACGATATCGGCGGTGTTTTGCGTAAAGGCGCGCAGGTCGGCGACGTTCTCAGGGTCCTCGGCCACCGTCTCGGCCACGATGTCGGCGGCGCCGGCAAGCGCCTTCTCAGGTGTGTCGAAGCCGGCCTCCTCGTTGACGTATTCCGCGGCGGCGTCGAGCGCGCTGCCCTTGGCCGAGGCCTGCATGATGATCATGTTGGCAAGCGGCTCCAGACCTGCCTCGCGGGCCTTCTGCGCGCGGGTCATGCGCTTTTTGCGGTAGGGCTTATAGAGGTCCTCGACACGCTGGAGCTGTGTGGCCTCGCGGATCTGCTGCTCGAGCTCGGGCGTGAGCTTGCCCTGTGCGTCGATGAGCAGGATGACGTCCTCTTTGCGCTGCTCAAGATTGCGCAGGTAGGACAGGCGCTCGTCGAGTGCGCGCAGGGCGACGTCGTCCATGCCGCCGGTGGTTTCCTTGCGGTAGCGCGAGATAAAGGGGATGGTGTTGCCCTCGTCGATGAGCTTGACGGTCGCCTCGACATTGGCGGCCTTAAGGTTGAGCTCGCGGGCGAGCTGGGCGATAAGATCCATGGGAATTCCTGTCTGTGAGTACGTTACAGGTGCATGAGCCACCCAGTCTACCACCCGCCCGCGCGCCGCGGCTGCAAAGAAAAGCCCCGCGGGCAGGAGGCTGCTCGTGGGGCAAAGAAGAGGGGCTTATTTGTGGCGGACCGAGGGACTCGGCATGGGGTTTCTGCCGCGGCCGCTCTTAAGGCATTACAGCTCGACGAGCTGGCCGGTCTCGGCGGCCTCCTTGATGGCGTTAAGCAGCGTGAGCGTCTTAACGTTGTCGGCGGGGGTCACGACGGGCTCGACCTCGCGGCGGACGACCTTCACAAAGTGCTTGAGCTGCATCTTGTGCGGCAGCGCCGGGTCCACGGCCGGGATCTCCATCTGCAGCGGCTTGTGCCAGTTGGAGGCACCGTTGTAGGAGAACTGGTGCAGGCGGGGCAGCGAAAGGGCGCCCAAGGTTCCGCCGATAAAGTAGGCGTCGGCGTCGAAGGGACGGTACTGCGGGTCCTCGCGAGCGGTGGCCTCCCAGTTCCAGGGGCTGGCGGTGGCATCGGAGATGGTCATGCTTGCGAGCGCGCCATCGGCAAAACGGACGTTGACCACGGCGGAGTCCTCAGTCTCAAAACCGCGGGCGGCGCTGGACTGCATACCCTGGACGGCGACGGGCTCGCCCAGCAGATAGCGGAGCAGGTCGACGTCGTGAACCAGGTTAACCAGGATCGGGCCGGCACCCTTCTTGCGGCGCCACTCGACATCGAAGTACTCGTCATTCTTATAGATCATGTAGTGGAAGCTCGACACGGTGAGCTTGCCCAGCTCGCCGGACTCGATGATCTCTTTGGCTTTGTTGACGAAGGGGTTGTGACGACGGTGCTGGCCCACGAGCACGGGCACGCCGGCGGTCTCGGCCTCGGCGGCAAAGGTCTGGGCATCCTCGAGGTCATTGGAGATCGGCTTTTCGACCAGCGGCACGATGTTGCGCTTCACGGCCTCGCGGGCAACGCCCAGATGCAGGTCGTTGGGGGTGGCGATGATGACGGCCTCGGGCTTGACCTCGTCCATCATCTGGGCGGGATCGGTAAAGAACGGCACGCCGGCAGCCTCGGCCGTGGCGCGGGCGCCCTCAAAGGCGTCGGCGATGGCGACGAGCTCGGCCTCGGGCTCCTCGGTGACAAAGCGGATGTGGTTGCGGCCCATGGCGCCGGCGCCGATGACGGCAATGCGGACGGGGTTGAGCTCAGACATTTCGACTCCTTAATGCTGGTGGCTGGTGGAATGTGACAAAGGGACGGTCCCTCATGTCACATCGGTAAAACTAAGCGGACTTCTTCTTGCTGTCGGAGACCATCATGTAGACGGTGAGTACGACGGCGATGGCGGCGATCACGATGGCGCCGTAGAAGGACTGCTGGTAGGCGGCGCTGCCGGCCTCGGCGTGATACAGCACGGCGGTGATGGGCTGGCTGATCCAGGTGGAAGCGGCGTAGCCCAGGAACATGATGCCGTAGTTGACGCCGATGTTGCTGGTACCAAAGGCGCCACCGGTAAGCGGCGGGTAGATGACGAGCAGGGCGCCAAAGCTAAAGCCGAGCAGGGCGAGCGCCACAAAGAACATGCTCTGCGTAAAGCTCATCGACATGATGACGAGCGCGACGATGGTGACGACAAGGCTGATGAGCAGCGACTTGTAGGCGCCGAGCTTGTCAATGATCTGGCCAAAGGACAGACGACCGACCAGGTTGGCGCAGGTGTTGACGGAGACCACTACACCGCCGAGGGCGACAGCTGCGGCGCACGTGGGGTCGGCGAAGAGCTGGACGGCGGCGATGGAGGCAACCTTGCCCACGAGCAGGGTGCCTGCAGTGGCAGCAAAGGCGAAGGTGACGATGAGGATCCAAAAGCGCGGGGTTTTGACCATCTCGCCCGGGGTGAGGTCGCCGAAGGTGCCGGCGTGTGCGCCGCCCTTGGGGGCCTCGAAGCCCTCGGGCAGCCAACCGGCCTCGGGGGCCTTCAGGAACAGGGCGGAGGCGGCGATCATCGCAAAGAAGATGACGCCGAGTGCCTTGAGGGCGCCAAAGATGCCCAGGCTCGGGATGAGCAGCGAGGCGAGCACCGGGGACAGCACGGCGGGGCCGGCGGTCGAAGCGGCCAGGGTGATGCCGGAAGCCAGGCCCTTCTTGTCGATGAACCACTTTTGGCCGGTGGTGAGCGCCGGGTTGTAACCCAGGCCGTTGCCGATGGCGGCGACGAGCGAGAACCACAGGTAGAACTGCCACGGCTCGGTGACGGTGCCAGACATGAACCAGCCCAGGCCGTAGCACACGGCGGCGGCGATCACGACGTTGCGGGGGCCGATCTTATCGGAGATGCGGCCGGCGAAGATGCCTGTCACGGCCATGATGGTCTGAAAGACCGGGAAAGCCCAGGTAAGGGCGCTGGACCACTCGGGGTAGACGGCGAGCAGGTTCTTGCTCACGACGGAATACAGCGCGATGGAGCTGATAAAGAACATGGTGACGCACGCGGCGGAAAGCACGACGGCGCGACCCTTGTTGGAGTTGGTGGAAGCCATTGGACTCTTTCTAATCGATGCGGGGGAGGGGCGGACACGTCCGCGGGGCCTCCCTGTCGGGCTGGTTTACTGGTCAGTGGGCTTTGCGACGCCAGACTCGTCGGACCAAAGCTCGACACCCTTGTTCTTGAGGTAGTTGTCGGCAAAGGCTCGACGGCCGCCGGGCTTGGCGGTGAGGTCGCCCATCATATTGGAGAAGCCGCCGTCGACCTTGATGGCGTCGCCGGTGGTAAAGTCCGAGCGCTTGGACGCCAGGAACATGACGGCGTTGGCGATATCGCTGACCTCGCCGATGCGGCGCGTGGCGATGAGACGGCTGCGGCTCTTCTCGACCTCGGGGTCGGCGTAAAAGCTCGCCGACATGGGGGTCTTAACAAAGCAGGGCTCGACGCAATTGGAACGCACGCCGTAGGGACCCCACTCGGCAGCCAACATCTTCGACATCATGTTGACGCCCGCCTTGGTGGAGCTGTACACGCCCGAGAACGTCTCGGGGGAGTGGCTGGCAACGGTCGAGATGTGCACCAGGCGACCATGGCCGGCCTTGATCATCTCGCGACCAAAGCGCTGCGAGGTGATGAAGTAGCCGGTGAGGTTGACGTTGAGGACCTCGTTCCAGTCACTCAGCGGCAGGTCTTCCATGGCTGCGAAGCGCAGGATGCCGGCAGTGTTGACGAGGACGTCGACGCGGCCGAAGTCGGCGATGGTGGCATCGACAGCGGCCTGAACCTCGGCCTCGTCGGTGGCGTTCATCTTGTAGCCCTCGGCGTGGATGCCAAACTCGGCGGCGAGGTCGGCGGCCGCGGCCTTGACCTTCTCCTCGTCCAGGTCGAGCAGGACGACGTTGGCGCCGTTGCGGGCGAACTCGCGGCAGATCTCGACGCCCATGCCGCCGAGTGCGCCGGTCACAGCGCAGACATCGCCCTCGAGCTTAAGCCAGTTGCTCATAGGAACTTCCCTTCTTGTGCCTCCCGGTGGGTCGCTCCCATTAATCGACCCACGTGGTTTTCGCTGGTTATCGTATGCTTTGCATTTGCGCAGGTGAATTGCATATTTGTTAGAATGGCGTAAACCTATGGTTTACAGCACGCAAGGCAATTTGTTCTTAATTGAGTGTGTGACCTGCCAAAACGACCCCCTTCGGCAGCGCATGTCCATACGTCTGGAAACGGGAGATTGACGTGTACGATCGACGACTCGAGGCCATAGCGGCCGCCGCTGAGCTGGGAAGCTTCTCGCGCGCCGCGGCAAAACTGCGCGTGTCGACCCCGGCACTCGTCAAACAGGTGTCAAGATTCGAGGCCGAGTTTGGCATCACGCTGTTCGAGCGCTCGCATTCGGGCGTCAAGGTGACGCCGGCGGGGGCGCTTCTGGTGGACGACGCGCGCTCGATTATGCGCCAGTCCGAGGATGCCCTGCGTCGCGCCCGACGCGCGGCGGGCGATGGCGGCGCCGTGCGCCTGGGCGTGTCGATGATGTGCCCGGGGCGTCAGACGCTGTCGATGTGGACGGGCGTACACGAGCTGGAACCATCGCTGCGCTTCGAGATCGTGCCGGTGAACGACCTCTATGACGAGCGTGAATCCGTCATGCGCAGCTTGGGGCGCGAGGTGGATGTAGTGCAGTCGAGTTTTTCGACCCCGCGCTGGGGTGACGCCTGCCAAAAGCTCCGCATCGTTACCGTGCCGTTTTATATCGACGTGCCGCGCACAAGCCGGCTTGCGCGCAAGACGCGCATCACGGTTGCCGACTTGGAGGGCATGCGCCTGCGCGTGCTTCGTCACGGCAACGACGCCATGGACAGCCTGCGCATCGACCTGTTGGCCGACGGCGGCGTGGACGTGATCGACGTGGACAGCTTTGACTTTGCGCTCTTTAACGAAGCGGAGGAAAAGGGCGATGCGGTGCTCACCTGCGGAGCGTGGTCGGGCGTGCACCCGGCCTTTGTGGGCGTACCGTTCCTATGTGGCCGCGAGGTGCCGGTCTATTTGCACTACCCGCTTGAGCCCACCCTCCAAGTCCAAAAATTCGTCAACGCCATGGTCCAACTTCTCAAATAGCTATCGTGTCGATGATTCTTTAATCCCCGTCCTAGAAAAATCATCTGGTAGAGTTGACCTCACGTGAATTTCAGCACACTGTGTGCTACCTGCACTTTTGTCATTTGAGGAGTGAACTTGTGAATCCTTCTGTCGCCAAGAAAGCCAGCCGGGCGGTGCGCCTGCTCATGATGGTGCTCACGGCAGTTCTCATCTTCTTTTTCATCAATGTTATGCTGCTCGTCTCCGATATCCAGGGCACAGCGCGCGTGGTCAACTACGCCGGTCTGGTGCGCGGCACTACGCAGCGAATCGTTAAGCTCGAGGACGCGGGCCAGCCTCGAGATGACCTGCTCAGAGCCGTTGATTCATACATCAACGGTTTGCGTTACGGAAGTGATGACCTCAACCTCGTCCGTCTCGACGACGACGAGTATCAGGCAAAGATGACCGAGCTTGCAAACTATTATGATGAGCTTTGCGCCGAGATCATCCATGTGCGCGAAGTCGGCTACGAGAACACCGACATCATCGCCATGAGCGAGGAGTTCTTTGGTATTTGCGACGATGCTACGCGACTCGCAGAGGACTACTCTCAGGAGAAGGCGTCGGCGCTCAACTATCTCGAGGGCTTGGTGATCATCGACATCGTGGGCTTGGTGACGACCTTTGCGGTCGAACTTGTTCGCGCGGTGCGCACTGCCGCACTCAATCGCGAGCTGCAGAGCAAAGTTTATCTCGACGAAGCTACGGGACTGCCCAACAAGAACAAATGCGAGGAAATCTTGGGTCAGGAGCATCCCGTTTCCGCTGAAGCGCCCGTTGCGCTGTGTGTCTTCGATCTTAATAATCTGCATACGGTCAATAACCGCTTTGGCCACGAGAAGGGTGACGAATACATCCGTTCTTTTGCCCAGCAGCTGGGGCGCGTGGCGTCCGAGGCCTGCTTTGTGGGCCGCGACGGCGGCGATGAGTTTATCGCGGTGCTGTGGGATGCCGATCGAGCTGCCGTGGAGTCCCGTCTCGCTCGGGTCCGTGCGAACGTGAACGAGTATTCCGAGGCTCACTCCGACATGCCTATCAGCTACGCGGTGGGCTATGCGCTTTCCAGTGATTTTGATGAGCTGCCCACGATGCGCGAGCTCTTTTCACAGGCCGACAAAAACATGTACATCGACAAGAACCGCATAAAGACGGCCGAGGCAGCCGGTCCGCAACGCGATGGCCGGTAAGCCTGCAACAGAGGACGGCTACAAAACGAGGCCCTGGCCAAACGGCCAGGGCCTCACTAACCTTTATTCCGTTTTAAACAACGGGCTGATTGCGCGCAGGAGGGTGCCCCGGGGCGGCGGGGTATTTCCTCCGCGCGCAGTTTCGCAGCGAAGCGAGAATGTTTGAGCACGGAGGAATTACCCCGACGCCCCGGGGAACCCTCCGTCAGTAACCGTTCCTACTCCAGCTCAAACGCTCCCGTGTACAGCTGGTAGTAATACCCGCGCTTGGCGATCAGCTCGTCGTGGTTGCCGCGCTCGATGATGCGGCCGTGATCCAGACAGATGATCGCGTCGGAGTTGCGCACGGTGGACAGGCGGTGTGCGATGACAAACGTCGTGCGGCCCTCCATGAGCTTGTCCATGCCCGCCTGTACGATGGCCTCGGTGCGGGTGTCGATGGAGCTCGTGGCCTCGTCCAGGATCATCGCCGGCGGATCGGCGACGGCGGCGCGTGCGATCGAAATTAGCTGACGCTGGCCCTGCGACAGTTGGGCGCCGTTGCCGGTGAGCATGGTGTCATAGCCGTCGGGCAGGCGTGTGATAAAGTCGTCCGCGCCGGCAAGCTTGGCCGCCGCGATGCACTCCTCGTCGGTGGCATCCAGGTTGCCGTAGCGGATGTTATCCATCACGGTGCCGGTGAACAGGTTCACGTCCTGCAGCACGACGCCCAGGCTTCGGCGCAGGTCGGCCTTGCGGATCTTGTTGACGTTGATGCCGTCGTAGCGGATCTTGCCGTCGGCGATGTCGTAGAAGCGGTTGATGAGGTTGGTGATGGTCGTCTTGCCGGCACCGGTGGCGCCGACAAACGCGACCTTCTGGCCCGGCTTGGCAAACACGGACACGCCGTGCAGCACCTCGTGGTCGGGCGTGTAGCCAAAGTCGACGTTGTCCATGACCAGGTCGCCGCGCAGCGGTACGTACTCGATCTCGCCGGTTGCGCGGTGCGGATGTTTCCACGCCCACATGCCGGTGTGGTGGTCCGCCTCCTCGAACTCCCAAGTCTCGGGGTTCACCTGCGCGTTGACGAGCGTCACGTAGCCCTCGTCGGCCTCGGGCTCCTCGTCGATGAGCTCAAAGATGCGGTCGGCGCCGGCAAGGCCCATGACCACGGCGTTGATCTGCTGCGAGATCTGGCCAATCTGTCCGCAGAACTGCTTGGTCATATTGAGGAACGGCACTACGACGGAGATGGACAGCGCCATGCCCGAGATGCTCAGGTTGGGCACGCCCAGCGCAAGGAAAATGCCGCCGGCAAGGGCCACCAGCACGTAGAGCAGGTTGCCCAGGTTCATAAGGATGGGCATGAGGATGTTGGCGTACATGTTGGCCTTCTGGGAGACCTCAAAGAGCTTTTCGTTGCGCTCGTCAAAATCGGCCTCGGCGGCAGACTCGTGGCAGAACGCCTTGACGACCTTCTGGCCGTTCATGACCTCCTCGATATGGCCCTCGACCACGCCGAGCTCGGTCTGCTGCGCAATGAAGAAGCGCGCGGAGTTGGAGCCGAGCAGCTTGGTCATAAAGGTCATAAAGACGACGCCGGCGATGATGACCAGGCACATCCACACGCTGTAGTACAGCATGATAAAGAACACCGTGACGATGATGATGATCGTCATGAGCAGGTTGGGCAGCGACTGGCTGATCATCTGACGCAGCGTGTCGATGTCGTTGGTGTAGTGGCTCATGGTATCGCCGCGCTGGTGCGTGTCAAAGTAGCGGATCGGCAGGTCCTGCATGCGGTTGAACATCATCTCGCGAAGCTTCTCCAACGAGCCCTGCGTGACGATAGCCATGGCGCGGTTCCAGAAGAGCGAGGACAGGACGCCGACGCCGTAAATGCAGGCGAGGGTGGTCACGAGCTGCAGAATCTTGGGCCGTGCGGCTTCCCAATCGCCCGACTGCCACGATTCGCTAATAATCTGCAGGGCGCTCTGCAGGAAGGTCGCGCCGATGGAGTTGATGATGGCGCAGAGCACCACGCCGGCGACGACAAGGGGCAAAAGCACGGGATAGAAGCCAAAGAGCGTCTTGATGAGGCGCGACATGGTGCCGCCCTTACGGTTGAGCGCGCGCTCGGCGGTCGTTGCCTTACTCATGTGCCTCGCCTCCTTCCTGGGTCTGAGCTTGCGTTGCGGTCATGTCGGTGTTGTCTGCCGCCGTGTTCGCGTCGCCAGAGACGTCGTCGGCGTCTTGCGTACCTTCGGCAGACATCTTGTTTTGCGAGGTAAAGGTCTCTCGGTAGATCTCGCTCGTCTTGAGCAGCTCTTCGTGGTTGCCGATCTGTGCGATGCGGCCGCCCTCCATGACAATGATGCGGTCTGCGTCCTGCACGGAGCTGATGCGCTGGGCGATGATGATCTTGGTCGTGTTGGGCAGATAGCTTGCCAGACCTGCGCGAATCTTGGCGTCAGTCTTGGTGTCGACGGCGCTGGTGGAGTCGTCCAGGATCAAGATCTTGGGGCGACGCAGCAGGGCGCGTGCAATGCACAGGCGCTGTTTCTGACCGCCCGAAACATTAGAGCCGCCCTGTTCGATCCAGGTGTCGTAGCCCTTGGGGAAACCGTCGACAAACTCGTCGGCGCAGGCCAGATGCGCTGCCTCGCGGACTTCCTCGTCGGTGGCGTTCGGGTCGCCCCAACGCAGGTTCTCGGCGATGGTGCCGCTAAACAGCACGTTTTTCTGCAGCACCATGGCGACCTGGTGACGCAGCGCATCCAGGTCGTAGTCGCGCACGTCCACGCCGCCCACGCGCACAGCGCCTTCGGTGGTGTCGTACAGGCGGGCGATGAGGTTAACGAGCGTGGACTTGGCCGAGCCAGTGCCGCCGATGATGCCGATGGTCTCGCCGCTCGTAATGTGCAGGTCGATATCGTCGAGCGCCTGGCGTTTCGCATGCGCGGAATACTTAAAGCTCACGTGGTCAAAGTCGATGGAACCGTCGGCAACCTCGAGCACGGGCTCGGCGGGATCGGCGATCGTGGGCTCGGCGGCCAGCACCTCGGCAATGCGGTGTGCCGATTCGTCGGCCATGGTCACCATGACAAAGATCATCGACAGCTGCATCAGGCTCATGAGAATCTGGAAACCATAGGTAAAGGTCGAGGAGAGCTGGCCCACGTCGAACAGCGTGCCCTGGCTCGTGATGATGAGCTTGGAGCCCAGGTAGATGATGACGACAAACGCGCCGTTGACGCAGATGTTCATCATGGGGTTGTTAAAGGCGAGCAGCTTCTCGGCGCGGGTGAAGTCCATCTGGACGTCGCGCGCGGCGGTCGCGAACTTCTCCTTCTCAAAGTCTTCGCGCACATAGCTCTTGACCACGCGCATGCCGGTGACGTTTTCCTCGACGGACTCGTTAAGGGCATCGTACTTGTGGAACACGCGCGAGAAGATGGGGCGCACCTTAAAGATGATAAAGAACAGTCCAAAGCCCAGCAGCGGAATGATGACCAGGTAGACCATGGCAACACTGCCGCCCATGATAAACGCCATGGTAAAGGCGAAGATCAATACCAGCGGCGCGCGCACGGCGATGCGGATGATCATCATAAAGGCCTGCTGCACGTTGTTGATGTCGGTGGTCAGGCGCGTGACGAGCGAGGAGCTCGAGAACTCATCGATGTTGGCAAAGCTGAACGTCTGGATTTTGTAGAACAGGTCGTGACGCAGGTTCTTGGCGAAGCCGCAGCTCGCATGGCTGCAGGTGACGCCTGCCGCGGCGCCAAAAGCAAGCGACGTCAGCGCGATGAGCACCAAAAAGCCTGCGGTGGGAAGCATCTCGGCTACGGTGGCGCCGTCTTTGATGGCGTCGATCAGGTTGGCAGTGATAAATGGAATCAGCATCTCGCAGAGCACCTCGCCAAGCACGAGCAACGGCGTAGCAACGGTGACTTTCATATAGTCGCGGATGCTGCCCATGAGGGTTTTAATCATCCAGTTCCTCCCAGGTTACGCGGATTTTATCGAGCATTTCGGCGAGGTCCTCGCGCTCGTCGTGGGTGAGCGCGCTAAAGGCCCGTTCTCTAAAGCGGATGCGGGCTGCCTGGTCGATGCGGGCGTTTTCCCGGCCGGTTTCGGTCAGGCGAATGGTGAGTTGCCGTCGATCCTTGGGGTTACGGCTGCGCTCGATGAGGCCGTTGAGCTCGAGCTTGGACAGGATCTCGGAAAGCGATCCCGGCTTGAGGTCAAAGTGCATGCCGAGCTCCTGCTGCGACATCTCGCCGCCGGGCTGCTTGGCCAGCAGGCAGATGATGGGCGCCTTGCCGGACACGCCTCCGCCATGAAAATGCATGTAATGGCCGCAAAAGCCCAGGCCGCTCAGGATGCGCTTGGCGAGTTTGTCTTCGGCGCTGACCGCTTCGGGTATGTCTACCGGTTGCGACGGGTCACCGCCGGGCTCATGCGGAAGGACGAGTGGTTCAACACACATATCTAAGCTTCGCTCCTTTCTTTAGTTAGGTAGTTGAATTGTTTTGTGCCTAACCAATTTAGGAGCACGGTAAATAAATGTCAAGGTACCAAACTTATTATGTTCGAGCGGCACTTAGGGACGTTCCTTATGTGCCGGCATTTGGGGACACTCCTTGTGTCGACTAGTCATTTAAGAACGTCCATTACAGTCGAAATTGTCAGCCCGGGACCGTCTCGGG